>PWEU01000416.1 GCA_003554005.1 Nitriliruptoraceae bacterium | reverse complement strand
TCGGTGCGATGGTGCAGATCGGTGCGATGGTGCAGGTCACATCCCGGCGCCGCCGTCGACGGGCAGGACCGCACCGGTGATCGAGGCGGCCGCCGGAGAGGCCAGGAAGGCGATCGCCGCCGCCACCTCGTCGGGCTCGACGGGCCGGTGGGTCGGCGCCATGGTGGTCAACGCTTCGCGGGCGGCGTCGCCGAGCTCGTCGGTCATCGCCGTGGCCACGAAGCCCGGGGCGACGACGTTGACGGTGATGCCCTTGCGGGCCACCTCACGGGCGAGCGACTTCGAGAACCCGATCAGGCCCGCCTTGGAGGCGGCGTAGGCGGTCTGGCCCACGTTGCCCCTGAGCCCCACCACCGAGGCGACCGAGATGATCCGACCGCCCCGGGCCCGCAGCATCGGCCGCACCGCCGCCTTGGACAGCAGGAACGCGCCCCGCAGGTTCACCTCGAGCGTGCGGTCGAAGCGCGCGGGATCGAGACGCAGCAGCAGGTCGTCATCGGCGATGCCGGCGTTGTTGACCAGCACGGCCAGGGTCCCGAGCTCGGTGGCGCGGGCCACGGCAGCGGTGACGCTGTCCTCGTCGGTGACGTCGAGGTGGCACGCCTCCCCGTCGCCCTCCAGGGAGGCCACGACCTCCTCGGCCGCCGTGGCGTTGCCGCCGAAGCCGACCAGGACGTGGTGACCGGCGGCGGCCAGGGCGCGGCAGGTCGCGGCCCCGATGCCACCGCTGCCTCCGCTGACGATCGCGACGGTCGTGGGCATCAGCGCTCCTTCCAGGTCAGCAGGCAGGCGCCCCAGGTCAGTCCCGCACCGAAGGCCGCGAGCAGCACCGTGGCCCCGTCGTGCAGTTTCTCCTGCTCCCGAGCGTCCCACAGGGCCAGGGGGATCGAGGCCGCCGAGGTGTTGCCGTGCCGATCGAGCGAGCCCTGGCTCAGCTGCGTCGGGAGACCGAGGCGGGCGGCGACGGCGTCCAGGATCCGCACGTTGGCCTGGTGGCCCACGAGCAGGTCGATGTCGGCCACGCTCAGCCCCGCCAACTCGAGGACCTCGCGGGCCGAGTCGGTCATCCGGACCACCGCGTTGCGGTAGACGTCGCCGCCCCGCATCGTCAGGTAGTGGCTGCGGTCGGCCAGCACCTCGGCGTCGAAGGGCCGGCGGGTGCCGCCCGAGGCCGTCCACAGCATCGAGGCACCGTCACCGTCGGCCCCGAGGGTGAAGGGACCGAGCCGGGCCTCGGGGTCGGGGACGAGCACCACCGCTCCGGCGCCGTCACCGAACAGCACGGCGACGCCACGGTCCTCGGGGTCGACGACGCGGGTCAGCGTCTCCGCGCCGATGACCAGCACGGCGCCATCACCGGTGGCCACCAGCCCCGCGGCCACACGCAGGGCGTAGATGAAGCCGCTGCACGCGGCGTTGAGGTCGAAGGCCGGCACCGTGACCCCCAGTGCCGAGGCCACCAGCGGCGCGGTCGCCGACACCGCGTGATCGGGGCTCGTGGTGGCCACGATCACCGCCGTGAGGTCGGCAACCCCCAGATCGGCGTCGGCCAGCGCGTCCCGCGCAGCGGCGGCCGCCAGGTCGGAGGTCGCTTCCTCGGGTGCGGCGACGTGCCGCTGGCGGATGCCGGTCCGGGTGCGGATCCACTCGTCCGAGGTGTCGAGGACCTGTGCGAGGTCGTCGTTGGTCACCACCCGATCGGGCAGGCGGACCCCGAGCCCAGCGATCGCCACGGGCCAACCACCCGCGGGTGTCGTGGACGCGGTCACAGGTGCTCCTCGGGGTGGCGCGGGCCGGCAGGCTCGCGCAGGGGGTGCGGAGGGTCTAGCAGCCGGAGCGGCGGGATGCGCCGATCACCGACCAGCGGTGGCGTGCTGCGCGAGCGAGGCGACGACCGCGCTGAGGTCGTCGGGGGTCGCCACGGTGTGCACGGTGAGGTCGGGGACCGTCCGCTTGGCCAGCCCGGCGAGCACGCCTCCGGGACCGACCTCGACCAACTCGGTGACCCCGAGCTCGGCGAGGCGCTGCTGGACCTCCCGCCACCGCACGGGGGAGAGGATGCCGGCGACCAGCGCCTGCGCCAACGGCTGCGCGCGGTCGATCTCCCGGGCGGTGGCCCCGCTCACCAGGGGGATGCTCGGGTCGGTGATGGGCGAGTCGTCGAGGATGGTGCGCACCGCGTCGACCGCCGGCGCCATCGCGGGCGAGTGGAACGCCCCCTCGACACCGAGCGGCAGGGCCCGGCCACCCGCCTCGCGCGCCCGTTCGCGGATCGCGGCCACGGCGTCGGGATCACCGGCGACGACGACCTGTCCGGGCGCGTTGTCGTTGGCGATGACCAACCCGTCGATGGCGTCGACGAGCACCTCGACCGCGTCCGGGCTCAGCTTGAGGACCGCAGCCATCGTGCCGGGCCGCTGCCGACAGGCCGCGCCCATGGCCCGACCGCGGGACGCGACGACCCGGACGCCGGTGGCGACGTCCAGCGCCCCGGCCGCCACGGCCGCGGTGTACTCACCGAGCGAGTGCCCGGCGACCACGTCGGGACGCACCCCGGCATCGACCAGCGCGCGCCAGACCACCAACGACGCGGCCATGATCGCCGGCTGCGCGTCAGCGGTACGGTCACCTGCGGTCGGATCGTGGCTCAACTGCACGACGTCACGCCCGAGGGCGTCGTCGACCTCGTCGACGATGGCGAAAGCAGGGTGCCCCGACCACGACGCGAGCGCACCGGCGCGGTGGGATCCCTGACCGGGGAACACGAACGCGGTGGACATGAGACCTCCGATGGGCAGCACGACGTCGAGCCTGCTGCGGCGTCGCGCACACGGGTGCGGTGGTGGCGGCGGTGCGGTGGCCGACAGTTGACATCGACGTCAGTGTCGATGTCAAGGACCGTGATGTCCAGGAGGACGGGGCCGGGGAGCGCGGCTAACGTGCGGCGGGCAGGCAGGGAGGGCTGAGCGTGGACCGCCGCACCGCCGCACTGGCCGACGACGAGGACCCTCTGGGCCACCTGCGAGGTGCCTTCTCCCTGCCGGAGGAGGTCATCTACCTCGACGGCAACTCACTCGGCGCGCTGCAGCCCGCGGTCGCCGACCGCCTGCGCTCGGTCATCGATGGCGAGTGGGGCCGGGGCCTGATCCGCAGCTGGAACGACGCCGGTTGGGTGGAGCTGCCGCGACGGGTGGCCACACGGCTCGCCCCGCTGCTCGGGGCCAGCACCTCGGAGCTGGCCGTCACCGACTCCACCTCGGCGAACCTGTTCAAGGCGCTGGCAGCGGCGCGGCGGTTGCGCCCCGACCGGCGGGTGCTGCTCACCGACGACGCCAACTTCCCCACCGACGTCTACGTCGCCCACGGGCTGGCCGAGCTCACCGGCGACCTCGAGGTCCGGGTCGTGCCCACCCTCGAGGTGGCCGACCACCTCGACGAGCAGGTCGCCGCGATGACGCTGACCCACGTCGACTACCGGACGGGACGACGCCACGATGCCGCGTCGTTGACCGCAGCCGCCCACGACGTCGGCGCCCTCGCGGTGTGGGATCTGTCCCACTCCGTCGGCGCCCTCGACGTGGCGCTGGATGCCTGGGATGCCGACCTGGCCGTGGGCTGCACCTACAAGTACTGCAACGGTGGACCCGGCTCCCCGGGGTTCCTCTACGTGGCCTCGCGGTGGCACGCCCAGGCCACCACCCCGGTCAGGGGGTGGTTCGGGCACGCCCGGCCCTTCGCCTTCGACGTCGGCTACGAGCCGGCCGAGGGGGCCGAACGCTTCCTCGACGGTTCACCCCCGATCCTGTCGATGGCCGCCCTCGAGACCGCGCTGGAGGTCTTCGAGGGCGTCGAAGCGCGAGCGCTGGAGGCCCGGGCCGCGGAGCTGACGGGGCTGTTCCTCCGGTTGGTCGACGATCACCTCGGCAACGAGGTGGAGATCGTCACCCCCCGTGCGCCGACCGAGCGGGGAGCCCACGTCTCGCTCCGCCACGAGGACGCCGGCGCGCTGACCCAGGCGCTGATCGCCAGAGGGGTGATCGGCGACCACCGGCCACCCGACCTGGTGCGCTTCGGGTTCGCACCGCTGTACACCACCCGCGTCGAGATGGTCGACGCGGTGGAGCAGATCGCGGACCTGCTCGCCTCGGGTGCCTGGGACCACGACGACTTCCGGGTGGCACGCACCGTCAGCTGACCGGCACCGAACTTCGCTCGTCACCTCGGAGGAGGAAGCCAGCGTGCCCGTGCTGCTCGCGCACGTCGCATCGACGTTGTTCTTGGTGGGCATGATCTGGACGATCCAGGTGGTCCACTACCCCCTGTTCGCGCTCGTGGGCACGGAGCAGTTCCCCGCCTACGAGGCCGCGCACTCGACCCGGATCGCCGCCATGATCGCCCTGCCCTGGGCCGTACAAGGCGTGACGACCCTGCTCCTGCTGCTGGCGCCGCCCGACGGCCTGCCTCGCCCGCTGGTCTGGTCGGCCGCTGTGCTCGCGGCCGTGCCCGTCGTGGTCACGGTGCTGGCCAGTGTGCCCGCGCACACCACGCTCGGCAGCGGCTTCGACGCCGCGGCCCACGCCCGGCTGGTCGGGACGAACTGGCTACGGACCGCCGCTTGGACCGCTCACGGCGGCGTGGCGGTCGCGATGCTGGCGGTGCTCCTCAGACGAGGGTGATCGACCGGCCCTCGGTGGCGCCGATCCGGTCGACGATGTCGTGGAGCACCTCGTCGGGCACGGCGTCGTCGAGGCTGAGCGCCATGATCGCCTCGCCCCCGACCGCACTCCGGCCGACCTGGGCCGCCGCGATGTTGACCCCGGCCTCCCCGAAGCCGGTACCGACAGCGCCGATGATGCCGGGCCGGTCCTCGTACCGGAAGAAGCACATGTGCTGGGTGGGCTCGACGTCGACCGGGGTGTTCCAGACCTCGATCAGCCGCTCCCGGTTGCCGGGCAGGACCGTGCCAGCCACGCGGATCGGACGACCGTCCCGGCCGACGCCGGTGACCCGCAGCACGGACACGTAGTCCTCTGAGTGGGGGTCCGAGATCTCACGGACGTTGAGGCCCCGCTCCTCGGCGAGCAGCGGCGCGTTGACGAAGGTGACCGGCTCGGAGCACACCGGCGACAGCAGGCCCTTCAGCACGGCCAGCCCCAGGGTGCGCCCGTCGGCCTCGGCGATGTCGCCGAGGTACTCCACGGTCACCTCGCCCGACAGGCCACTGTGGCTCAGCGCGGTGAGCAGACGACCCAGCTCGTCACCGAGCGGCAGGTAGGGCTTGATGCGGTCGTCGATCGGGCCGCCCTGGACGTTCACCGCCGATGGCACGAACTCGCCGGCCAGGGCCAGGTTGACGAAGTCGGCGACCTGGGTGCCGGCCTTGTCCTGGGCCTCCTCGGTCGACGCGCCGAGGTGAGGGGTCACGATGGCGTTTTCGAGGCCGAACAGCGGCGAGTCGGTCGTGGGCTCGGCCGCGAACACGTCCACCGCCGCTCCGGCGATGACCCCGTTGCGGAGCGCCTCGGCGAGGTCCTCCTCCACGACGATGCCCCCACGGGCGACGTTGATGAGCCGGGCGGTCGGCTTCATGAGTGCCAGCCGCTCGGCATCGAGCAACCCGAGGGTCTCGGGGGTCTTGGGCAGGTGGATCGTGACGACGTCGGCCCGCTGCAGCACCTGGTCGACGGTGGGGACCAGTTCGACGCCGAGCCGGGCGGCGCGTTCGGGGGCCACGAAGGGGTCGTAGGCGACCAGCCGCATACCGAAGGCGTGGCACCGCTGGGCGACGAGCGTGCCGATCCGCCCGAGCCCGAGGACACCGAGCGTCTTGTCGTGCAGCTCGGTGCCGGTCCAGCGCGACCGTTCCCAGCGCCCCTGGGTCAGGGCCGCGGGCGCCTGCGGGATGTTGCGGGCCAGGGAGAGCAGGAGCGCGACCGTGTGCTCGGCCGCGGAGATGATGTTCGACTGGGGCGCGTTGCAGACGATCACGCCGGACTTGGTCGCGGCGTCCACGTCGACGTTGTCGAGTCCGACACCGGCCCGGGCGATGACCTGCAGCTCACCGGCGGCAGCGATGATGTCGGCGTCGATCCGCGTGGCCGAGCGCACGACGATCCCGTGGTAGGGACCGACGACGTCGAGCAGCTCGTCCTTGCTCAGGCCGGTGCGCACGTCGACGTCGTGTGTGCGTGCCAGGGCGGCGATGCCGGCGTCGGCCAGCTCGTCAGCGACCAGGATCTTCACGGTGATGCTCCAGGGGGTGGGGGTCGGGATCGCCCGGTGGTCGAGCTCCCCGGGGACGTTGCCCGCGAGCCTACGACGCCCGCCAGGGTCCCTGGTCCCGGGCAGGGGGAACCCTGCGTGGCTCACCCCGTCCCGTCCCGACGGGGTAGCTCCCCGACCTCCGACGGCAGCTGGTTGATCAGCGTGGGGGTCGCCCGGGCGACGTAGGCGAGCACCAGGGCCTCGGCCTCCTCGGGCCAGGCCTGTTCCCTGACCGCCGCGGCCATGTGCTCCGCCCATCGGAGCGCGGCCTCGGGCGTGACCGGGAAGGGCGCGTGGCGCATCCTGAGGCGGGGGTGGCCCCGCTCACGCCCGTAGACGTCCCCGCCCCCCCAGTACTGGGCCAGGAACAGCGCCAGGTGCCGCTTGCCGGGGCTGAGGTCCTCGGGGTACATCGGCCGCAGCAGCTCGTCACGCTCGACCCGGTCGTAGAAGGCCTCGACCAAGGCATCGAAGGCCGGCCGCCCGCCGACGGCGTCGTGGACCTGGTGGGGTTCGAGGGGTGCGGAGCTCATCACAGTGGGCGTTCGTAGTACGCGACGTCGAGGTACCGGCCGAACTTGTAGCCGGCCTCGGTCAGCGTGCCACGCAGGACGAACCCGTGACGCTCATGGAAGGCGACCGAGATGTCGTTCGGCAGCGCCACGAGCGAGTACGCCCGGTGGAAGCGCTCGTCCGCCACCAACTCCGCGAGCAGCACCGTGTACAGCGCGTTGCCGACCCCACCTCCGGTGCCGTCCGGCGCGACGTAGACGCTCAGCTCGACCGAACGGGCGTAGGCCGGCTTCTCGCGGAAAGGCTGGGTCTCGACGTAGCCCGCCACCACACCCTCCACCTCGGCGACCAGCAGGTGGTAGGGGCCGCTGACGACGTGGGTGTCGAACCGCTCCTGCCACTGCCGGGGGGTCCGGACCTCGGTGTTGAAGGTCGTGGTGGTCCGCAGCACGTAGTGGGTGTAGATCGCCGCCACCACCGGTAGGTCGGCGGTGGTCGCAGCACGCACGGTCGGAGTACCCATGGCATGGACCGTACCGGCGCGGTCAGGTCCTGAGCGTCGCGTCGAACCGTCGGATCGCGAAGCGGAGCCCGGCCAGTCCGAGCGCCAGCAGCACCGCCGCGTGGAGCAGCATCGTCCAGGTGAGCGCCCCGAGCATCAGGCCCCGGACCACCTCGACGCCGTGGTACAGGGGCGAGAGCAGGACCAGCCACCGGACCGAGGGGGGGTAGACCTCCAGGGGGTAGAAGGTCGCGGAGAACAGCAGCAGGGGCAGCAGCACCAGCTGGACCAGGTCGAAGTCCTGCCAGGACCGCATCACGCTGGTGGCCGCGAGCCCGAGCCCGGCGAAGGTGAACCCGATCAGCATCGCCGCGGGTAGGGCGAGCAGGGCCCACGGCGAGGTCACCAGCCCCGCGAGCCAGGCGACCACCAGGAACCCGACGGCGTAGACCGAACCGCGGACCAGCGCCCAGGTCAGCTCACCCACCGCCACGTCCCGAGGGGTCAGCGGCGTGGCCAGGATCGCGTCGTAGACCCGCCCCCACTTCAGCTTCGCGAAGACGTTGAAGGTGGACTCGTAGGCGCCGCCGTTCATCGCGGAGACCGCGAGCAGGGCCGGCGCGACGAACACCCCGTAGGGCACGGGCTGCCCGTCCGGCCCCGGTACCTCGCCGACCAGGGCGGCGACCCCGACCCCCATCGCGAACAGGTAGAACATCGGCTCGAACAACCCGGAGACGAAGATCATCCAGGCCCGCCGGTTGGCCATCAGGTTGCGCTCGACCAGCCGCACCGACCGCCCCAGCAACGGCGGCGGGGTGAGCCGGAGCTGGAGGCTGGCGCGCGGCGGCGCATCCCGAGCGGTCACGGTCTGAGCCGCCGGTCGAAGGTCACGCTGCCCGCCAGGATCCCGGCGACCAGCAACGCGACGACGACGCCGAGGTGGACCGGCCAGGGCAGCGCGGGCGCGGTGCCCAACGCCAGCGCCCGGGTCAGCTCCACCCCGTGCCACAGGGGCAGCACCCGGGCGATCGCACCCGCCACCGGTGGGAGCTGCTCGACGGGGAAGAAGGTGCCCGAGAACAGGAACAGCGGCACGATCACGAACCGGTTCAGGCCCGCGAGGAACTGGTCCCTGATCAGCAGCACCACCCCGGCGCTGAGCACGGCACAGAACGCGACCCCGGTCAGCACCGCGGGGCCCAGCGCCAGCAACCCGCGCGACAGCGGCACGGCACCGAAGCCGGCGGCGACCACCACGAACACCAGGGCGATCACGCTGATGCGGATCGTGGCCCACAGCAGGTTGCCGAGGTGGAGGTCGCGGGGCCGCACGGGGCTGGCCACGGCCGTGTGGTAGGTCCGGACCCACCGTGTGCCCGCCAGCACCGGGAACGTCCCGTCGGCCGCACCGGCCTGCATCGCGGACGCGGCCAGCAGCCCCGGGGTCAACCAGGCCAGGTAGCTCAGCTCCCCGAGCGCCGCCGTCGGCTCCCGGTCCACCAGCTGCCCGAGCCCCAGCCCCATCGCGGCCAGGAACAGCACCGGCGTCAGCACCGCCCCGATGGTGGTGCCGCGCCAGGTGTGGCGGTAGGCGCGGGCGTGGCCCTCCAGGACCCGCAGCGCGATGGGCATGGCCATCAGTCCGCCAGGGCGCGCCCGGTCAGGCGCAGGAACACGTCCTCCAGCGTGGCACGCCGGGTGAGGACCGCGGTGGGCTCCAGCCCGCGGGCGTGCACCTCACGCACGAACGCATCCCCGTCGTCGACGTAGACCAGCACACGGTCGGGCAGCGCCTCGACCCGGTGTCCGGTGCGCTCCAGCACCTGCACGGCCGCGTCCTCGTCCTCCTCAGGTGCGAGGCGGATCTCCACCACCTCCCGGGTCGCGTGGGCCGCGATCAGCGCCGTCGGGGCCCCCTCGGCGACGATCCGGCCGGCGTCCATGACCACCAGCCGGTCGCACAGCTGCTCGGCCTCGTCCATGTAGTGGGTGGTGAGCAGCAGCGTGATACCCCGCTGTTTGAGCCGGAACAGCCGGTCCCACAGCACGTGCCGGGCCTGAGGGTCCAGCCCGGTGGTCGGCTCGTCCAGCAGCATGACCTCGGGGTCGTTGATCAGCGCTCGGGCGATCACCACGCGGCGCTTCATCCCCCCCGACAGCGGATCGACCCGGGCCTGACGACGCTCGCTGAGCTGGACGAACTCGAGCAGCTCGTCGATCCGCTCCCGGATGACGGGGCGGGGCAGATCGAAGTACCGGCCGTAGATCGCGAGGTTCTCCGCGACCGTCAGCTCCTGGTCCAGGGCGTCCTCCTGGGGCACCACCCCCAGACGGGCCCGGAGCTCCGCACCCTCACGCTCGGGGTCCATCCCGAGCACGCGCAGTTGGCCCTCGGTCACCGGCGAGACCGCACCGATCATGCGCATCGCGGAGGTCTTGCCCGCACCGTTCGGGCCGAGGAACCCGAAGGCCTCGCCGCGGGCCACCTCGAGGTCGATGCGGTCGACCGCGGTGAAGGTCCCGAACCGCTTGGTCAGTGCCCGGGCTTCGACGACCGGCGGCACCTCAGTACAACCCAGCGGGACGGAACCGCTGGTCGTGGGCGCTGATGGCGTACTTGTCGCTCATGCCGGCAACGTAGTCAACCGCAGCCTGCAGGTCGCTCGAGCCCGGTAGCCGGTAGGCGTCCGGGATCTGCTGGGGGTGCCGCCGGAAGTGGCCGACCAGGTCCTGGATCACCCGAACCCCCCGCTCGGACTGCGCTCTGGCCTCCTCGCGCAGGTAGATGTGCTCGAACATCCAGGTCCTGAGCTCGTGCATCGCCACGAGGTCGTCGGGGCGCATGGTCACCTCGCCGGCCTCCACCGAGGCGTCCACCACCATCGTCAGCATGGCCGCGATCCAGGCCCGGCCCGGGGGCCCGAAGCGGTCGATGAGGTGGGCCGGGAGGTCAGCGGGGTCCAGCACCCCGGCGCGCTGGGCGTCCTGGGCGTCGTGGGCCAGGTAGGCGATCCGGTCGGCGAACCGGCACACCATGCCCTCGGCCGTCGTGGGCGGGGGGTCGTTGCGCCAGCTCGACTGCCGGATGCCGTCGCGCACCTCGGGGGTGAGGTTCAGCGGCTCCAGTACCTCGACGATCCGCACGCCGTGGATCGCGTGCTGCCAGCCACCCTCCAACAACGGCGCGAGCGCGTCCTCGCCGGTGTGACCGAAGGGGGCGTGGCCGATGTCGTGGCCGAGACAGATCGCCTCGGTCAGCGGCTCGTTCAGGGCGAGCGCGCTGGCGATGGAGCGTCCCACCTGGGCGACCTGCAAGGTGTGGGTCAACCGGGTGACGAAGTGGTCGCCCTCGGGGTTGAGGAACACCTGGGTCTTGTGCTTCAGCCGGCGGAAGGCCTTGCAGTGCAGGATGCGGTCCCGGTCGCGCTCGTAGGCGGTGCGGTAGGGGTCCTCGGGTTCGTCGACGTCCCGGGGCCGCGCCCGAGCGGACCGGGCCGCGATCGGGGACAGCAGCGCGTCCTCCTCGGCCTCGCGCACCTCACGGGGGCGCCGACGAACGGGTCCCGCTGGAGCGTCGCTCACGGGGAGGGCACCCCCCACCTCGGCCGCCGGGTGGGACGCAGCCCCCGCGTGGTCCGCTCGGCCAGCAGCCACGCCCCCACCCACACCAACTCCGGCGGCAGGTCACCGGAGCGCACCCAGAGCTCGTGCACCGGGCGGGCGAACAGCCGTTGGCGGGCCTCGACGACCGTGCGCTCCTCGGCGTCGCAGACACGCCACCGACGGCGCCACCAGCGCGCCATCGGGGCGACGTCGAAGGCCGTGCCGTCCACCTCGATGTGGAAGCGTTCGCCGACGGGGCGGTTGCGGCTGACCGTGGCCCGCAGCGCTCCTCCACGATCGAACAGCCACCACTCACCGGAGGCTGGCGGGTGGGAGACCTGCAGGAACCAGTCGTCCACGTGGCGGATGACACCCCCATCGCGGCCGACCGCCACCTCCAGGTCACAGACCCACTGACCGTTGTGGACCACGACGGTCATCCGCGGCGGTCCGGCCTCACGGTGCACCTCGAGCACCGCCGACCGGCCTCGCCTCCCCCGTCCCGCACTCCCACTCACCCCTCACGACTCCTGTGGTTCGGGACGGCCGGGTTGCCCGTCGAAGGCGAAGCCTCGCTTGGGCACCAGCACGCTCCGGGTGAACTCGCAGACGATCACGCCGTCCTGGTTGTAGCCGATGGTGCGGACCTTGACGACCCCCCGGTCCGGCTTCGACCGGGACTCGCGGGCCTCGAGCACCTCGGTCTCGGAGTAGATCGTGTCGCCGTGGAAGGTGGGGTTGGCGTGCTTGAGCGACTCGATCTCGAGGTTCGCGACCGCCCGCCCGGACACGTCCGGGACGGACTGGCCGAGCACGATCGAGTAGACGAGGTTGCCGACCACCATCGCCTTGCCGTGGGGGGTGGCGGCCGCCGCGTAGTTGTCGTCGGAGTGCAGCGGGTGCTGGTTCATCGTGATCGAGCAGAACAGGATGTCCTCGGCCTGGGTGATCGTCTTCCCGGGCCAGTGCTTGTAGACGTCCCCCACCTCGAAGTCGTCGAAGAAGCGGCCGAAGTCCGCGGTCGGCATCAGGTTCCCTCCTCGCGTGGTGTCACGCG
The DNA here is from genome assembly GCA_003554005.1 of Nitriliruptoraceae bacterium. Lineage (GTDB taxonomy): Bacteria > Actinomycetota > Nitriliruptoria > Nitriliruptorales > Nitriliruptoraceae > T1Sed10-7. The sequence goes on along the minus strand of PWEU01000416.1, from coordinate 1,166 downwards.
CCCCCGCACGGTGCGGGCCGGGGGCCATCGTGCTCGCCAGCGGCCCCCGGCTGCAAACCGCCGCACGCACGCGCCCGGGGGCGCCGGTCGCGACACGCCGGAGGACGTGGCTCTGGGCGCGGCTCTGGCGCGGCTCGGGGCGCGGCTCGGGGAGGGGCTTGAGGGCGCCGCTGCGGCGGGGCTTGAGGGCGACGCTGCGGCGGGGCTTCGGGCGCCGCTGCGGCGGGGCTTCGGGCGACGCTCAGGACGCGGCCGGGACGACCGACACGATGACGCGGTCACTGATGTCCCGGGGCGAGATCCAGCCCAGTGCCACCTCGCGCTCACCGGCAAGGACCGTGCGTGAGACCTCCGTCGCCAAGGCTCCGCACCAGGAGTACTGCCCGGGGACCACCGGCTCTCCCCGCTCCCGGACGCAGACGTAGGGCACCAGGTCGCCCTCGTCGATGCGGACGTCGGCGATCACCCCGATCGACTGGTTGACGGTCGGACCCCGCACGTTCGTGACCGTGGTGGCCGAGGCCGCCCCGACCACCGCGCCCAGGGCGAACAGGCCCACGGTGACGATCGTCTGACGGACCGCTGAGAGCCCCTGGCCCTTGATCCAGCGCTTCGCGACCCACACGAGCAGCACCAGGACGGCACCAGCGATCAGCACCCGAAGCACCTGCTGCCTCCCTCACGACGGCTGACAGCTTCGCACATCGCTGCCCACCCACACCCCCGCCCGGCGCGAGAAGCAGCGACCATCGGCTGGTTCTCGCGCCCCCAGCCGCCCCACCCCCCCCCCCGTGCCCGCAGTGCGCCCACGCCAGCGTGCTGCTGCTGCAGTACCTCACCAACACCGCGGCACGCACACGCTCCGCGCGCCCCTCCCCCAGTGGCCCCCGCACCGTGGCGCGCAAGGGCGGTGCTGAGGGTAGGGCTAAGGATGGGGGGTCACTGGGCATTCCCATGGAGCAGCTGGCGCCGGCGCTCAGCTCGCTGCAGGTGCGTGTGCGGGTGGCAGGATCTGTTGGCATTTTTCATGCAGCCGCGCAGGCCTGGCCTGCTGCAAGGGTAGTACGGAGGGTAAGGCTAAGGATGGGGGGTCACGGGGAATTCCCATGGGGCAGCTGGCGCCGGCGCTCAGCTCGCTGTGCAGCGTGCGTTATTATTGGGGGGGG
>PWEU01000253.1 GCA_003554005.1 Nitriliruptoraceae bacterium | reverse complement strand
GGTGCTCTCGACGAGCCGGGTGTAGGCGGCCAGGTCCATGTCCGGCCGGAGCCGCTGCAGCGATGCGATGACCCGAGCGAGCACCTCGGCCTCGACCTGGCATCGCGAGCAGCTCTCGAGGTGAGCAGCCACGAGCTCCGCATGCAGTGCTTCCACCTCGCCGTCCAGGAAGGACTGCAGCGTGCGCCGCACCTGTCGACAGCCGAGTCGACCGCGTCCGGTGTCGTTGAAGGTTCCGGCCACGTTCCGCCTCCTGCCGGCCCCGCCCGGGCCAGGTGCCCGCCGCGGCCCGGCGGACTCCATGGGCAACCGGTGAGGGATCGCGAGCCTTCCACCGGGATCGGCGCCGGTTTGGAAGCCTCGCTGCACCTGTCGGGTTGCCCCGGTGTGGCTACCGATGATCGCTCGACCTCGACCGGCCCGTCCGGCGCGCCTCCTGGCGCGTGGCAGGCCCGCTTCCGGGAGCAGGTGCTCCCGGAGCTGCCCGTGCTGCTGCGGGTGGCGCGGCGGCTGACCCGGGATCCGGTGGATGCCGAGGACCTGGTACAGGACACCCTGGTCCGCGCCTACCGGGCGTTCGAGCGGTTCGACGGACGTCACCCCCGCGCCTGGCTGTTGACCATCCTTCGGAACACCCACATCAACCTGGTGCGCAAGCGTCGACCGGACCTGCTCGACGACGAGGTGGCCGCGCGGGTCCCGGCGCGAGGTGCGGATGGTCGGCAGGACGGCACGGACGAGCAGGCCCGGCGCGACGACCTGGACCCGATCGTGCGCGACGCGTTGGCGTCGCTGTCACCGAACCACCGCGCCGTCGTGGCGCTGGTGGACCTGGACGGCCTCAGCTACCAGGAGGCCGCCGACCTGCTCGACGTCCCGATCGGGACGGTCATGAGCCGTCTGCACCGCGCGCGTGCCAAGGTGCGGACGCGGCTCGAGCGCCACGGCATCACCTCGGCTCACGGCTGAACGGGTCGCAGGCCATCCTGGGATGAGGGGGCCCGGTCGCCGGGTCAGCCGCCCACCACCTCGGTGTCGGGCTTGAAGGCGACCCAGACGAACCAGAACGTGTCGTCGTGGGTCACCGCCTCGAGCTGCTTGCCCTCCAGGGGTCCGTCGAGCGCCCGCCCACGCAGGTCGAAGGTGGAGCCGCTGCGCTGGTCCACGAACCGGCCGTCGGCATCGCCGGGACGCAGTTCCACGGGCTCACCGTCCAGCTCGGCGACGAAGGCAGCGGTCTGGCCCACGTCCCGACCCTGGTCGATGGCCGCGGCGTCCAGGGCGGACGCCTGGCCCGGGGCCCACAGGACCACGAGGTCGCGGTCACCGACGGTGACCTCGACGGTGCGCTCCTCGGCGAGCTGGTCGAGGAACACCGCAGAGGCGTCGTCGCCCTCGGCGAGGCCGACGAGCCTGGCCATCGCGCTGAAGCGCTGGTCGAGCTCGCCGTCGAAGAGGAAGGGGGCGCGGCCCTCCTGGTCGTAGGCGACGTAGGGGTTGCGGCCGTAGTCGCGGTTGTGGCCGGTGTCGCGGGAGAGCATCTGGGCATCGGGGTGCAACTCGCGCAGCTCGTCGAAGCCGAACAGCCAGGCCGGGACGCGGGTCAGCTCGGTCCCGAGGAACCGTTCACCGATGATCCCCTCGCCCTCGAACTGGGTCCACAGGTTGCGGTACTGCCGGTCGTACATCACCAGGTTCGACTGGTAGAGCCGACCCGAGGTGCCGAAGTCGAGCTCCACCTCGCCGTCGGGGGTCTCGACGATGCGCTCGAACACCAGCGCCGAGTTGCACAGCGGGCAGTAGGTGACCACCAGGGGCACGCCGCCCACCACGTCGTTGACGATCTCGTGCCAGGTGAGGATGGCCAGCGGGTAGGCGCGCACGTCGTCCTCGACGTCGACGACCATGACCGGGCTGTCGTCCTCGAGCCACTCGGCGGCGTCGGCGATCGACTCGAACACGGGGTCGTCGATGGGGGGGATGCCGTCGGGTGGTGGGCCGCCGGCGAGCAGCCGGTCGAGGTCGATCGAGGTCGCGGGCTCGCAGCCGTCCACCTCCCAGAAGAACTCGCCGTCCTCGCAGCCGACGGACTCGGTGCGGATGGCGGTGTCGGAGGTCGCGCCGGCGTCGTCGCCGGCGTCGGCGTCGGTCTCCCCGGACGCTGAGGAGGTGTCGGGCGGTGCGGCCTCGTCGGTGTCCGAGGGCGCGGCACAGGCCGCGGCGAGCAGCGCGGTGACGGCCAGGGCGGGCAGGATGCGACGCATGGTCAGCTCCGAGGGGTCGATGATGGTGGGGTCGACGACGGGGTCGGGGGCGTGGTGGGCTCGTCACCGCGGGTCGTGGGCTCGTCACCGCGCGTGGTGGGATCCTCCTGCGCGCGTTGACGGCGGGCGGTGATCCACACGCCGGCCACGGTGGCGATGAGCAGGGCGATGGCGATGGTGGTCACGGTGATGGAGGCATCCGCTACGGCGTTGGTGGCGCGTGAGGACAGCTGCTCCATCCACTGCACGGCGGCGGGTTGCGAGGTGCCGTCACCGGCGAGCGTGGTGGCCCAGAAGAAGATGATGTAGGCCCCCGCCAGCACCAGGATCACGCCGGCGGTCCGGTTGACGTGCTGGGAGGCGTGACGCAGCCGGGTCACCAGCGCCCGCTTGCCGAAGGCCAGCGACAGCGTGACCAGCAGCAGCAACGTCGACATGCCCAGGCCGTAGACCAGGAAGGTCGCGATCCCGGCGACCAGGCCGAGCTGGGGGATCGTGCCGGCGACCACGACCAGGAACACCGGCAGGGTGCAGGACAGCGAGGCGATCGCGTAGGAGACCCCGAACCAGAACACCCCGGCGTTGCCGCGACCGCCCGGTGCGCCGTCCGCCTTCGGCAGCCGCACCCGTAGCTCGCGCCCGCTGAGCATCACCGCTCCGAGTCCGATG
>PWEU01000163.1 GCA_003554005.1 Nitriliruptoraceae bacterium | reverse complement strand
GACAGCGAGGGGGTGCTCGTCGACGAGTACCTCGAACAGGAGCTGACCGACGGCGAGGACGTGATCGCCTGGATCGCGGAGCAACCCTGGTGCGATGGGTCGGTCGGGATGATGGGAATCTCCTGGGGCGGGTTCAACGGACTGCAGTTGGCGGCCCGCCGACCCCCGGCGCTGGGGGCCATCATCACCGTCGCCTCGACCGACGACCGGTACGGGGACGACGTGCACTACATGGGTGGGTGCCTGCTGGGAGACAACCTCTCCTGGGCGTCCACCATGTTCGCGTTCAATTCACTGCCACCCGATCCCGAGCTCGTTCCTCAGTGGCGCGAGCGATGGCACGAGCGGCTCGAGGGTTCCGGGCTGTGGTTGGAGACCTGGCTGCGCCACCAACACCGCGACGCGTACTGGCGGCACGGATCGGTCGCAGGCCACTATGACGCCATCGAGGTGCCCGTCATGGCGGTCTCCGGGTGGGCCGACGGCTACACCAACGCGGTGTTCCGGCTCCTGGAGAACCTGCAGGGCCCTCGGATGGGACTCGTGGGTCCCTGGAGCCACAAGTACCCGCACGTGGGCACCCCCGGGCCTGCGATCGGGTGGCTGCAGGAGTGTGTGCGGTGGTGGGACCGGTGGCTCAAGGGTGTCGACAACGGCATCGACCGTGATCCGATGTTGCGCGTCTGGCTGCAGGACTCGGAGGTGCCGTTCACCAGCTACGAGCAGCGTCCCGGCCGCTGGGTGAAGGAGGAGACCTGGCCGTCGCCGAGGGCGCAGCGGATGACCCTGCGGCTGGCTCGGGACCAGCTGCTCGACGAGGACGCGCCGGGGCCGCCCACCGAAGAGGGGCTGGTGGTGCACTCGCCGCTGTCCACCGGGCTCTTCGCCGGCAAGTGGGCGTCCTACGCGGGAGCGCCCGACCTACCGGGCGACCAGCAGGAGGAGGACGGCGGCGCCCTGGTGTTCGACACTGCAGAGCTCGACGAGGACATCGAGGTGCTCGGCGCCGCGGTCCTCGAGGTGGAACTCTGCGCGGACGTGCCGGTGGCGATGCTGGCGGTGCGCCTCTCGGACGTCCGCCCGAACAACGAGGCCACCCGTGTCAGCTACGGGCTGCTGAACCTGACGCACCGCAACGGGCACGCCGACCCCGAGCCGCTGATCCCCGGGGAGCGCGTCCGGGTCCGGGTGCAGCTCAACGACATCGGCCAGCGCTTCCCCGCCGGCCACCGCATCCGACTGGCGTTGTCGACCTCGTACTGGCCACTGGCGTGGCCGCCGCCCGAACCGGCCTGCATCACGGTGTACCCGGCAGCCAGCCGTCTCCACCTCCCGGTGCGCGAGCCGGACGAGAGCGACTTCCCGGGGTTCGATGCGCCGGAGGCCGCACGTCCAGGACCGGAGACCGTGACCGAGGCGGGCGAGAGCGCCTGGCGTGTGATCCGTGACCTCGGTATGAACGAGTCGATGCTGGAGATCGTGAACGACGACGGCGTGCGCCGGCTCGATGACATCGACCTGACCGTGCGCCGGAAGGCCGTGGAGCGCTACACCGTGGTCGGCTCGGACGTGACCTCCGCTGCCGGCGAGACGGTGTGGGAACGCGGGCTGGAGCGGGGCGACTGGTGCGTGTACACGGTGACCCGTACGCGGCTGACGTGTGACGCCGAGGCGTTCTACCTCCACGCCACGCTGGATGCCTACGAAGGCGACGAGCGCGTGCACTCGTCGAACTGGTCGGAGCGGATCGAACGCCGGCTGGTGTGACAGCCGCCGGATCTCCGCCCGCTGCGGGTCGCAGCGGGTACGAGCCCCCGGGTGTGCTCGAATGGTTCGCCGGCACCGCCATCGAGGAGGTCGCGTGAGCATCGTCTCCGGTGATCGTCGCGTGAGCAGCACGACCTGTCGACGGCGAGCGAGGTCGGTGACGGCGCCGTGACCACCGGCTACCTCGCTGCCGAGGGCTTCGAGCGGGAGCTGGACGACGAGCTGGCCCGGGCCGGTGCCGTCGTGGAGCTGCGGCATGGGCGGCTGCGGGTCAGCGAGACCCCGCCGGTCCACGCCGCCTGGGCGGCCAACATCTGGTGGGACGCGGAGCGGATCGCGGTGACCTCGATCGGCCATGCCGCCAAGGAGCTCCGCCGCCGACAGCGCAACTGGGCGGTCTACGCCCCCGAGCACCGTGGGCGGGCACAGCTCATCGCCGACAAGCTGCCCCATGTCGCCGCACGGCCGTTGGAGCTCGGCGAGGTGGCACCTGACGCGCCGCTCGGCTCGTGGACGCTGCTGGAGCGTGACCTCGTGTTGGCCGCAGGCGACTGTTCGAGCCCGTTCCCCAACGGTGTGCCGAGCTTCGTGGAGGACCATCACGGGCCGCCGAGCCGGGCGTACCTCAAGCTGTGGGAGACCTTCGCGCGGCTACGTCGCCAACCGGGACCGGGTGAGCGCTGCCTCGACCTCGGCGCGGCACCCGGTGGCTGGACGTGGCTCCTGGCCCGCACGGGCGCGGAGGGCCTCGCCGTGGACCGGGCACCGCTGGCTCGCGAGGTCGATCGGCTCGCGAACGTGACCGTGTGGCGCGGCTCCGCGTTCGACCTCGATCCGGCGGACATCGGCCCGGTCGACTGGTGGTGCAGCGACATCGTCGCCTACCCGGATCGTCTCCTGGGCCTAGTGAGACGCTGGCTGGAGTCGGGCCTCGTCCGCAACCTCGTCTGCCCGGTGAAGTTCCAGGGCGCGACCGATCACGATGCGGCCGCCCGGTTCGCCGCGCTGCCCGGCGTGCAACTGTTCCACCTGTCGCAGAACAAGCACGAGCTCACCTGCGTCCTCCTCGACGCGACCTGACCCAGCAGCCGTGCAGGTGCGCGGCTGCTCCGGAGAGGCGCCGGGCGTGCCTCGCACGTCGCAACGGGTCCGGGAACGACGACGCCCAGG
>PWEU01000362.1 GCA_003554005.1 Nitriliruptoraceae bacterium | reverse complement strand
TCGTGGTCACCGACCGCCTCCACGGCCACGTGCTGAGCCTGCTCCAGGGCATCGAGCACGTCGTGCTGGACAACGCGGACGGCAAGGTCCGAGCCCTCTACGACGCCGACACCCACGCTGCGGGCATCGCCCACCTGGCCGAGGACGCCGCGGATGCCCGCCGGATCGTGGATGGGCTGCTCAGCCGCGATCGAGGAACACCGCCATCGCCTGACGGGTGACCTCGCGGGCCGGCTGGAAGGTCCCGTCGTCGTAGCCCTGGGTGATCCCCGCGCCCGCCGCCCAGGTGATCGCTGCGTGGAACTCGTGGTCCGCGTCGACGTCGGTGAAGCCGAGGTCACCCGCCGGGTCGGGGGAACCGGCGAAGCGGTGCAGGAAGGCGACGGCCGCTTGGCGGGTGACGGCGTCCCGCGGACGGAAGGTCCCGTCGTCGTACCCCGTGGCTACCCCTTGCGCGGCGGCCCACGCGATCGCCGCGTGGAAAGGATGGGTGGCCGGGACGTCCGCGAACCCAGGGTCAGGGGCGTCGGTCGGGGCGCCGACACGCTCGTACAGGAAGGCCACCGCAGCCTGACGGGTGACCTCGCGGGTGGGTCGGAAGGTCCCATCGTCCCAGCCCTGCAGGATGCCGGCCTCGGAGCCTCGGGCGATCTCTCCGCAGAACGGATGCGTGACCGCGACGTCCTCGAAGGGGGCGCGCAGACAGACGCCGTCGACGATCAACGGCGGGACCAGCAGATCACCGACCTCCAGCCGCGGGTAGATCGGTGCGGCAGTCAGTCGCGTGTCGGTCACGGGCACACCAGCATCGCGCAGGCGCTCCACCAGGGCGCCGACGCTGGCGTCGGGGTCCTGCTGACGCAGCAGCGCGAAGGCACCCGCCACGTAAGGGGCCGACATCGAGGTACCCGACGAGGGCGCGTAGCCACCACCGGGCACCGAGGAGGTGACCTCGACGCCCGGAGCCAGCAGGTCGAGCAGTTCCGGGTGGCGGTTGGAGAAGAACGCCACCTCGTCGTCGATGGTGCTGGCGCCGACGGCCACGGCCGCGGAGACGCAGGCGGGGGCGCCGACGGCGTCGACCAACCCGCTGTTGCCGGTCGCGGCGACGGTGGCGATCCCCGCCGAGCGCAGCAGCTCGATGGCGCCAGCGGCGGGGTTGCGATCGCAGGCGACCTGGTAGCTGCCGCCGCCCATGCTGAGGTTGACCGCGACGATGTCGTGGACCTCGCGCTGCTCGTAGACCCACTCGAGCCCGCGCAGCACGTCACTCAGCATGACCGCGGCGCCGCCCGTCGGCGTGCGGTGGGACACCTGCACGGCCACGATGTCGGCACCCGGTGCCATGCCGGGGCCCGGCGCCATGCCGGGGCCCGAGACGAGCTCCGCGGCACCGGCGACGACGCCCGCGACGTGGGTCCCGTGGTGGCAGCCATCCGCGCCGTCACAGGGGGCGCCTGCCCCGGGGCCGAACTGGCTCGTCCCCCCGTCGGGGCACAGCGGCTCCCCGTAGGACCCGGGATCGGAGAAACAGGCCTCACCCACCACGCGGCCAGCGAGGAAGGGATGGTCGGCGTCCACACCGCTGTCCAGCACCGCCACCGCCGACCCGCCGCCGTCGATACCGACGACGTGGGCACGTTCAGCACCGATCAGCTCCACCGTGCGGTCGAGCGCCGGGGCCCACACCTCGTCCTCGACGATGCCGACGACGCCCGGGGTGGTCGCCAGGACCGCCAGCTCCTCGGGGGTCACCTCCACGGCGAGGTAGGGCAGGTGCAGGTAGCGATGCGGCGCACCGGCGGGCCGCTCGGAGAGGACCGCGGCCACGTGTTCCTGGGCGGCAACGAGACGGTCCCGTTGGGGCCGGACCGTCACCGGGTGGGCGGGGACGTCGAGCTCGACCAGCACTCGCACGGTCTCCTGCGCCCCGACCCCCGGCGGGAGGGCACGCAGGTCCGTCGGTATGTCGGCGGATATGTCGGCGGCGCCTCGCGAGGCCTGCTGGACGCTGTCCGGTGCCGCGCCGGCCGAGGGGGCCGGGTGGCCGACCACGGCCGCCGCCACCGAGAGGACCAGCGCGAGCAGGCCCGCCAGCGTCCGTCGTCCCGCCACCGTGGCTCCCTCCGTGTGGCCGCGGCCAGGATGGTCGCGTCCGGGCCGGCGATCCCGCCGGTCGACGGAGCCCGCCACCTCGTGCATCGGCACGTCCACCTTCCGTCTACAGTCTGGTGCGAGCCGCGCACAGGCAGGGGCCAGGGCGCGCGCTCCGCGCGTGACTCCGGGGGATCATCGGTCAACGTGCACATCGTCGCCTAGTGTTGCCGGCGCTCACCGGCGTGGCTCCTGAGGTTGTTCGTGATCCGGCCTCAGGTCCGACGCCGGTCACGCCGATGCTCCGAGCACCAAGTCATGATCGATAGCTGGGGACTCCCGTGGCCCACGCAACAGTTTCCGCGCGCACCTTACTGCTGGCCCTCGTCCTCGCGCTGGTGGCGACCCTGCTCCCCTTGGAGCCCGTGAGCGCGCAGGAGGTCACCCCGGAGACCCTCAGTGCCGTGCTCGAAGGTGTCGAGGAGACGCTTCCCGCCGAGGCTTCGACCGGCCCCAGCGGGGCACGTGTCGGCACCGTGTTGGAGTCGCCCATGCCGTTCGTCGGGCTGGGCATCAAGGGCAGTGGCCCGGAACCCGAGCTCCGGGTGCGGGCACGCGACCTCGACGGCACCTGGGGCGAGTGGCTCGAGGCCGGGATGCTCGACGGCGCCGACGGTCCCGATCCCGACACCCTCGAGGGCATGCGCTACGAGCACAGCCACGCCGAGCGCTGGACCAGCGACGCGGTCTGGGTGGGCCCGGCCGACGCGCTACAGCTCGAGCTGACCGGTGAGACGCCCACCGACGTCGAGGTGACGGTCATCGACACGGCTGGGTTGTCGGAGTCCTGGCT
>PWEU01000234.1 GCA_003554005.1 Nitriliruptoraceae bacterium | reverse complement strand
CTGGCCGGCTCGGAGCTGCAGCGCTGGCTCGGCGCCCCCCTCGGCGGGGTGCTGTCGCCGGCGGATCTCGAGCTCGAAGCCGCCATCTCCGAGGTGCTGCAGGAGGCCGCCCGCGAGCAGTTGGTCACCGCGGCGCATGACGTCGGCACCGGCGGGCTGCTGGTCGCCCTGGCGGAGTCGTGCGTGGCCGGCGACATCGGTGCGGAGATCGCGCTCGAGGGTGAGGTGGCCGGGCTGAGCCCGACCCAGCAGCTGTTCAGCGAGTCACCCGGCCGGGTCCTGGTGACGGTCGCCTCACCCAACGTCAAGCCCTTCGCCGAGCTGTGTGCCGATGCCGCCGTGCCGCTGACCGACATCGGCACCGTCACCGGCGAGCGGCTGACCGTCCGCGGGCTGGTGGACCTCGACCTGGATCCGCTGCGTGACGCCCTCGAGGGCGGCCTGACCGACCTGTTGGATGGCTGAGAGATGACGGTTGAGGTCCCGGTTCCGGGCGCGACGGCGGCACCCACCACCCGCCCGGCGACGGCGCGCGTGGGCATGGTCGGCGGCGGCCAGCTGGCGAGGATGACCCACGCCGCCGCGATCGACCTCGGCGTCGATCTGTACGTGCTCGCGGTCCATCCCGACGAGCCGGCGCCGCTGGCCGGCGCGGTCCCCCGCCTGGGCTCCCCCGACGACCTCGAGGCGTTGCGGGCCTTCGCGATCGAGGTCGACGTGGTCACCCTCGACCACGAGCTGGTCTCCGACGAGGGGCTCGCCGCGCTCGCGGCCTCGGGTCACCCCGTGCGTCCGAGCGCGGCGGCGTTGCTGTACGCCAAGGACAAGCTCCACGCCCGCACCGGGCTGGCCGCCCTCGGGCTGCCCGTCCCACCCTTCGCGCCGGTCGACACCGTGGAGGAGGTGACGGCCTTCGCGGCGCAGCACGGCTGGCCCGTGGCCTGCAAGGCGACCCGCGGCGGCTACGACGGCCGAGGTGTCGAGGTGGTCGACGGCCCCGACGCCGCGGCGGTGGTCCTCGGCCGCGGGGGACGCTGGATGGTGGAGGCCCACGTCGACATCGCCGTCGAGGGGGCGGTGGTCACCGCCCGTCGACCCGGCGGGGAGCACGTCACCTACCCCGTGGTGGAGACGGTGCAGCGAGACGGCCAGCTCGTCGAGCTCGTCCAGCCCGCCCGCATCGCCCCCGAGGTCGCCGCGCGGGCCATCGCCCTGGGCACCCGGGTCGCCGAGGCCGTCGACGGGGTCGGCATCGTCGCGGTCGAGCTGTTCATCGGTCCCGATGGCGCGATCACGCTCAACGAGCTGGCCCTGCGACCCCACAACTCGGGGCACGCGACGATCGAGGCGGCCACCACCTCGCAGTTCCACAACCACCTGCGCGCGGTCCTGGATTGGCCCCTGGGTGACACCAGCCTGAAGGCCCCCGCGGCGGCGTTGGTGAACCTGCTGGGGCCCGACGGTCCCGACCGGATCGGCGAGCGGCTGCCCGAGGCGCTGGCGGTCAGCGAGGCAGCCGTGCACCTGTACGGCAAGGCGTCCCGACCCGGTCGCAAGATCGGTCACGTCACGGTCCTCGGCGATGACGCCGAGGTGGCACTGTCCCGTGCCCGCGAGGTGGCGGACCTGCTGGTGGGGCCGGGCGGGCGAGCGAGCAGGAGCGAGCCATGAGTGCCGAGGAGAGCGAGGACGCGCGGGCCGGCACGCCGAGTGGGACCGATCCCGCTGGTGGCAGCGGCCCGAGCAGCGACGGGGCGGGAGCCGCCCCGCGGGTCGGGGTCGTGATGGGCAGCGACTCGGACCTGGCCACGATGGAGGGGGCGGTCGAGGCCCTGGAGCGCTTCGAGGTGGCCCACGAGGTCCACGTCGTCTCCGCCCACCGGGACGCCGCACGCATGCTGGCCTATGGCCAGGAGGCCGCAGGTCGAGGGCTCGAGGTCCTGATCGCCGGTGCGGGCGGGGCTGCCCACCTACCGGGGATGCTGGCGTCGGTCACCTCGCTGCCGGTGATCGGGGTCCCCGTGCCGCTGCGTCACCTCGATGGCCTGGACTCGCTGCTGTCGATCGTGCAGATGCCGGCGGGGATCCCCGTCGCCACGGTCGCCGTCGGCGGTGCGCACAACGCCGGACTCCTGGCCGTGCGCATCCTGGCCGCAGGTGACCAGGCGCTCACCGCTGCGCTCGACGAGCACCGCGAGGAGCTCCGGCAGGCGTCGCTGGACAAGGACGAGCGGGTGCGCCAACAGCTCGCCGGGAAGGCCGGCGGGTTCGGGTTCTCGGCCTGACCGGTCCTGGCGGGTGGAACGCTGCCGGCACCCGCTGGCCTGCGGCCCCGAGACCCGCCCGAGACTCGGTGTTTGGCCGCGAGATCCGGCCGAGATCCGGTGGTTGCCCGCGAGAAGCAGCAACTATCCGCTGGTTCTCGCGGCCACCGGGGTGGTTGGCCGCGAGATCCGGCCGAGACCCGGAGGTTGCCCGCGAGAAGCAGCAACTATCCGCTGGTTCTCGCGGGGTCCGGCCGGGCTGGCTGCGCGCCCCGGCCCGAGCCGACGGCTACTCGGCCAGGAAGGCGAAGAACGCCACGAACAGCACCGCGAGCACGTACATGATCGGGTGCACCTCCTTGGCCTTGCCCTTGAAGACCATCAGCAGCGGGTACAGGAACAGGCCCATGGCGATGCCGGTGGCGATCGAGTAGGTCAGCGGCATCGCCACGACCGTGACGAAGGCCGGGATGGCGATCTCCATCTGGTCCCACTCGATGTCCTTCAGCCCGCGGGCCATCATCACGCCCACGATGATCAGCGCGGCGGCGGTGACCGGGGCGGTGATCACGGTCAGCAGCGGCGAGAAGAAGATCGTGAGCAGGAACAGCCCGGCGGTGACGACCGAGCTGAGTCCCGTTCGTCCGCCAGCACCGACCCCGGCTGCCGACTCGATGTAGGAGGTGGTGGTCGAGGTCCCCAGCGCCGCACCACCCATGGTCGCGACGGCGTCGGAGACCAGCGGCCGTGTGCCGCCGGGCAGCGTGCCGTCCTCCTCGAGCAGGCCGGCCTGGTTGGTGACCGCGATCAGCGTGCCGGCGGTGTCGAAGAAGTCGACGAACAGCATGGTCGCGATCACGATCAGCAGTTCGGGAGCTAGGAGGTCGCCGAAGGCGGCGAAGGCGGCACCGAGGGTCGGTGCCAGGCTCGGAGGTGCGGACACCAAGGCCGTGGGCGCGTCCAGCAGGTTGGTCAGCAGCCCGACCACCGCGGTCGCGACGATGCCGTAGAACACCGCGCCCTTCAGGCCCCGCATCAGGAACAGCGCGATCGCGAGCAGTCCGAAGATCGACAGCATCGTCGTCGCGACGCCCAGCTCACCGAGCCCGACGGTGGTCGCCTCGTCGGGGACCACGATGCCGGCGTTCTTGAGGCCGATGAAGGCGATGAAGAGACCGATGCCGGCGCCGACGGCCATCTTGAGCTGGTGCGGGATCGCGTTGATGATCGCCCCGCGGACCCCGGTCACCGCGAGGATCAGGAACAGCACACCCGAGACGAAGGTCGCGGCCAGCGCGGTCTCCCACGGGATGCCGAAGCCGAGCACCACGGAGTAGGCGAAGAAGGCGTTCAGGCCCATGCCCGGTGCCTGGGCGATGGGCAGGTTCGCCCACAGGCCCATGATCAGCGTGCCCAGGGCGGCGGCCAGGCAGGTCGCCACGAACACCGCGCCCGGATCCATGCCGGCATCCGAGAGGATGAGCGGGTTGACGAAGACGATGTAGGCCATCGCCAGGTAGGTCGTCAGCCCGGCGACGCCTTCGGGGCGGGGATCGCTCCCCCGCTCGGACAGCTTGAAGAACCGATCCAGCGCGCCATCGGTGGCGCGGGTCTCGGTCGTCTGCTCGCTCACGTCGAGTGCTCCTCGTGGGCACGCACCAGGCACGCGCGCGCCGCGGTCGAACCGACAGGGGGAGGGGAAGTGGTCGCCACCAGCGCGGGCGGCACCCGCCAGGCTAGACGAGCCCACCATCGGCGCATGACAGCGAGGTGGCGTCTCCATCACGGGACGGTGACAGCCGCGCTGGCCGGGGGCGTCAGCTCGCCGCCCGGTCGGCCTCGGGTTGCACGGCGGCGGACAGCTCGTGGAAGGGCACCGCCGGCAGGTCGAGCTCCGCCATCCGGTCCCGGTAGAGGCGGTAGCGACGTCGGGCCTCGCCGTGGCGTCCGGCCCGCAGCAGGGCGACGGCGAGGTTCAGGTGGGCCGGCTCGTCGTAGCCGTCGCGGTCGAGGATCCGCAACAGCAGCCGGATCGCGAACTCGGGGTCCTCGGTGCGCAGCAGCTCCGCCAGCGTCCGGGCCACCGACAGATACAGCGATCGGAGCTCGGCGCGCCGGTCCTCGGCCCACGGCAGGTCGGGCTCGTCCTCGAACAGGTCGCCGCCGTAGAGCTCCTCGGCTTCCAGCAGCAGCCGGACCGCCGTGTCGGACGCCCCGTCGCGGACCGCTCTGAGCCCCCCTTCGGCCAGCTCCCGGAACACCAGCGCGTCCACCTCGACGCGGTCCAGTGCGAGGCGCACGGTGCTGCCGACGCTCTCGATCGGGCTGGCGTCGCGGTCACCGTCGTCGCCGACCAGGGCGGCCCGGGCGAGGCTGAGCGCGGTCGACAGCCGCGCGGACACCTTGTCGTAGGGCTGGTCCGGCCACAGCAGGGGGCCGAGCTCCTCCCTGGTCAACCCGCGCGGCGACCGGGCGATCAACGCCTTCACCAGCTCGCGTGCTTTCCGTGACCCCCAGCTCGAGGCGGTGATGGGCTGCCCATCGACGCTCGCGGTGAAGGTCCCCAGCGCCCGGATCACGCTGCGGCCGACCCGGTCGGTGCCGGTCAGGACCTGAGCGGCCCACACGCTGCGCTCGAGCGGACACCCGAGCGCAGCCAGCCGTCGCTCCAGCTCGCCGCCCCGGGCGCGGTCGCCGCCACCGGGGCCCCGGCGTTCCAACGCCAGCTCCAGCCGCGTGATCCAGAGGGGTGCCTCGAGCTCCCGCCACAGCGCCAGGGCGTCGGTGAGCAGTGGGCGTGGGTCGGTGACCGTGAGCGCCCGGCAGGTCACCGCACTGGCGGCCGCGGCGCGGTTCCCGCGGCTGGTGGCCAGGCCCTCGGCCGTCCGGGCCAGCTCGGCCGCGGCCACCGTCTCGCCGCGGGCGAGGTGCACCCAGGCGT
This sequence comes from Nitriliruptoraceae bacterium, assembly GCA_003554005.1. GTDB lineage: Bacteria > Actinomycetota > Nitriliruptoria > Nitriliruptorales > Nitriliruptoraceae > T1Sed10-7. The sequence goes on along the minus strand of PWEU01000234.1, from coordinate 8,025 downwards.
CGGCGGCAGCCACCTCGGCGGCGGCCATGCCGTCGTCGAGCTCGCGGGCCCGATCGATCGCGGCCGAGGCGGCGTCGTGGTCGGTGCCGGTGAGCACCCAGGACAGGCCGAGGTGAGCCGGGACCAGCGCCTGTCGGTCACCGCCGGGCGCCCCGAGCCGGAGCGCCTGCTCGTAGGCCTGGCGGGCCAGGGCGAGCTCACCCCGTTCGGCCCGGGCAGCGGCCAGCACGTGGTGGGCGTAGGCCTCGGTCCGAGCGCCGATCCGCGCGAACACCTCCCGGGCCCGCTCGGCGTCGGCGATCGCCTCGTCGGCGGCACCCGTGCTCAGCAGCGCCTCGGAGCGGTTGCACCGTGCCACGCCGATCAGCGTGGCGAACCCCTGGGCCTCGGCCAGGGCGATCGCTCGTCCCGTCACCTCCAAGGCGTCGGCGTAGCGTCCCTCCTCGAGGTGGTGGGAGCCGAGGTTGGTCAGGATCCGGGCCTGTTGGAGCTGATCGCCGCCGCGGGACGCGGCCGCCAGGGCCTGGCGGTAGTGGGACAGGTTCGCCCGACGATCGCCGTCGCTGGCCGCGACCAGTGCCGCCGCGGTGTGGGCGTAGGCCAGGGCGCGGTCGTCGTTGTGCCGGGTGGCGATGCCCATGGCGCGATCGGCGCAGCAGCGGGCGTCCTCGAGCTGGCCGCGGAGCCAGTGGGCCGTCGCACGCCAGCCGAGGAGTCCGGCGAAGGCGGAGCTGTCCTCATCGTCGGGGCCGCGGAGGTAGGCGGCCAGGGCCGCGTCCAGGTCCCCCCGCGTGTGGTGGATCAGCCCCAGCTGGGTGGCGCGCTCGGTGGGCAGCGGTCCGCCATCATCGGGTCCGATCGCCTCCAGGCACCGCAGTGCCTGGGCCCACTCGCCCCGGAACGCCAACGCCTCGGCCTGCAGGGACTCGAGGGTCGGGCTCCGCAGGTCGCTGGGCAGCAGTTCGACCGCCCGGGCCACGGTGCGCAGGTGGCCGGCGTGGATCAGCTCACGCCCGTGGGTCTCGAGCAGCTCTGCCGCCGCCCCGGTGCGCGCGGCGCCGATCAGGGCATCGAGGGCGACCGCGACCTCCCCGTGGGCGAGGAGTTCGTCGGTCACCTCGCTGACCAGATCGCCGTCGCCGTCGAGCTCGGGCAGCAGGTGCTCCGCGACCAGACGGTTCACCGCGGGAGACAGCTCGACGGTGGCCGGGTCCTCCGGGCGTGGCCGCGCGAGACCCCTCCGCAGGAGCATCTCGAGCCGCTCGTCCTCCTCGGCCGGCCGTCGCCCGGTCAGCCGTGCCATCCGGTCCGCTGACGCCCCCCGGAGCAGGTGGAGCCGGGCGAGCAGCTGCTGCCCCTCCCGGTCCTGGTCGCTGGCGACGACCCGGCGCAGGTAGCGTCCGACCGCACCGGTCGTGCCGATCAGCCGTTCCACGGCGGACGAGCGGTCGGCTTCCGGCAGGTCGCGGAGCGCATCGACCGCCAGCCGGACACCGACGGGCCAGCCCCCGGTCGCGTCGGCGATGCGGGCGGCCAGGGCGCGGTCCGGTGACAGTTCCTGGCGCACGATGTCCGCCACCACCTGCAGGTCCAGGGCCAGGTCCCTGGCATCCACCTCGGCGACCATGCCCAGCCCCCGGGTGCGGTCGTGCACCAGGCCGAGGTCGTGGTTCGCGCTGACGACCAGCTGGCGGCCCTGCGGCAGCCTGGCGATGAGGTCGCGCACCACCCCGAGCCCTCCGCTGCCGAGCAGCAGATGGGCGTCGTCCAGGATCACCCGCGCGACGTCCGCGTCGGCCCACGGCTCCTCGAGCGCGGCGGCCAGGAACTGCGGGTCTCGGTCACGCTCGTCGATGGTGTACCAGCGCGTGCCGTCGTCGACGAGGAGCTCGCCGAGCAGCGTGGTCTTGCCCCCCCCGGGCCCGGCCGTGACCGTGACGAGCCGGCGTCCGGTCAGGACCTCACGACGTCCGACCAGGGCAGGCGGAGGCCAGACCGTCGCCGGTGGAGGCGGCGGCCCCCAGCCTCCGGACCCCGTCGCGATGGTGGCCTCCGTTGCCCTCGGGTGGTGCCGGCCCGCAGCGTAACGCTGGGTGGCTGCCGTGGCCGGACCCCGCCGGAAAGGGGCCGGATCGGTCGTCGACGGGCCGCTCGGGACGACACGGTGTGACGCGACCGTGAGGCGGCTGAAAGGTCCGTCCGCATGCTGCGCGGCTCGAGGTCGGTGGTGGCCCGAGGGCACTCGCAGGTGGCTGGGTCGCCCCACCGCACCGAACGGCGACGACGGGACAACCGTGGAGATGATGCACGCACCGCCGACCACCGATGGTCGCGGCCTGGTGGGCCGGGCCGAACGGACCGTGGGCCGGGAACGCCTGCTGCAGCGGGTCGAGCGGGAGCTGTTCGCTGCGCGGTCGGTCAGCCTGCGAGGTGGTCGCGGGGTGGGCAAGAGCCGGATCCTGGACGAGCTCCGACGCCGACACCTCGGCCCGGTACACGCGGTCGCCGCGCGCTCCGCCGACGCCCTGGCCACCATCGCCGACGACGTCGTGGCGCCACCCCGGGGCGAGCAGTCCGTCCTCGTCCTGGTCGACGACGCGGAGCTGCTCCCCCGCCTCGACGTGGCGCGGCTCCACGCCTGGCAGGAGCGGCCCTGGTGCCGCATCGCCACCGCCGTCGCGGCCGATGGTGCCGCTGCCTCGCAGGCCGGTGCGTGGTGGGAGGGGGAACGGTGGCGCTGTTTGGACGTGGCGCCCCTGTCGCGCACCGCGGCCGGTGAGCTGCTCGCGCAGCTGCTGGGTGGTCCCGCGGAGCCCCGGTTGGTCCACGAGCTGTGGCGCCTGTCGGGCGGCAACCCCGTCGCGGTCGGGGAGCTGCTCATCGACGCGCGCGACACCGGCTGCATCGCGCCGGGAGCTGACAGCTGGCGTCTGATGGCGCCGCTGTCGCTGCGCCGCCTCACCAGCCTCCTCGGGGGGCGGCTGGAGGGGCTGAGCGAGGTCGCCCTGCACGACCTGCGGGTCCTGGCGCTGGCATCGCCCCTGCCGATCCGGGCCGCATCGTCCCTGGTCCACCCCCACGGGGTCAAGGAGCTGGAAGCCAGGGGGCTGGCGCGCTTCCGGTCGGGGGTGAACGGCCGCAGCCTCGCCATCGTCGACACCGTCCATGGCGAGGTGGTCCGGGCCCATCTCCTCGGCGAGGAGCGGGCCCGGTTGCTCGGCGAGGTAGCAGCGGTCTTCGAGCGTCTCGAGCTCACCGACCGACGTCGTCTCGACCTGGCCCGGTGGCGGCTCGAGCTCGGTGGCTGGTCGGCGGAGCGGTTCCACGAGGCGGCCGTCCTCGCCCGGGTCCACGGTGAGGTGCGCCTGGCCGAGGACCTCGCGTCGGCCGCGGTCACGCTCGGGGCCGGGGCTCCCACGAGCCAGCTGGCCACCCTCGGGGCGATCGAACGATGCGCCGGTGCGCCGGTCGATGCCCAGTCCGGCCAGTCGACCTCGGGAGCCTGCGCTCAGGAGACCGCCGGCGGGGGGATCGCGGCAGCGGCCCCGGCAGTGGGGCGTCGTGGCTCGAGCTCCAGTGAGCCCGGCCCGGTCGACGTCGATGCGCTGCTCGTGACCGCCCACGCCCGGGCGATCGGCGGGGGAGGCTGGGCAGCGGCCAGCGCGGAACTGCTGGCAGCCGCGCCGAGCGTGGCCAGCGATCGCCAAGACGAGGTGGTCGCCTACGCCGCGCTCCTGGCCGCCCTCGGTGGGGAGGTCAGCACGGCCCAGCGCACCCTGTCCGCGCTCGACGATCGCCCGGCTTCCATGGCATCCACGGCGCCCACGGCCGTCGGGGGGACCGCGGTCGAGATGCCCGGCCCCGTGCTCGCCGCCGTCGCCGAGGCGGTCGTCGCGGCTGCCCGCGGGGAGCACGAGCGGGTCGCCGAGGCGGTGGACCGCACCTTCGCGGCGTGGTCGCAGGGCGGTCCGGTGCTGCTGCCGATCGCCGAGCACCTACTCACCGGTCTCGAGCTGCTCTCCGACCTCGAACGCCCGCTCGCGGAGCGCATACAAGAGGCGGATGACGAGGTGGACCGCAGCCTGCAGCGGTTCGGGGCCGAGACCAGCTGGTGGTACGCCGTCGAGGGCTGGCTGCGGGGGCGGGCAGGGGATCTGGCCGGCGCCCGTCACCGGTTGGTGTCGGGGGTCCTGGCCTGTCGGTCGGCGGACCCGCTGCGCCTGCGGGCACGGCTGGTGGCCGAGCTCGCGGTGCTGGCGGCGCTGACGGGCTCCGCGGTGGAGGCGGAGTGGCGGCTGGGCCAGGTCGGCGCCGACCGTCACGAGCACCCCGGCGTCGGCGAGCGCTGCCGTCTGGCGGAGCTGCTGGTCGCTGTCGTTCGGCACGGTGGCACCGACCCCGGCCCGGGCCTGCTGGAGCTCGGCCGGGCGGCGGCCACCGCGGGTCGGTCCCTGGAGGCGGCCGACACCCTCCACCTCGTCGCCCGGCTCGGAGGATCTGCCGAGGATGCCGCCGACGCTGCGAGAGTGGTGTCGGAGCTGGCCGACCCGCACCCGGAGGTCGTCGCCGTCGCGCGCCACCTGACGGCTTGGGCCGATCGCGATGCGGTGCGGCTGGACGCCGTCGCCCGGACCTTCGCGCTCGATGGTCGCCGGTTGCTGGGGGCCGAGGCTGCGGCCCAGGCCGGCCGCTGCGGGGCGGGGGAGCGTGCGAGCGCCCTGGTCGGGGCGTTGCTCGCGGGATGCTCGGAGGCGACCCCCCCGGCGCTGCTCGGATCGGAGGCCGTGGAGCTGAGCCCGCGCCGGCGGGATGCCGCGGTGCTGGCCATGACCGGTGCCGATGGACGGACCATCGCAGCTCGGCTGGGGGTGTCGGTCCGCACCGTGGAGAACCACCTGGCTCGGGGGTACCGCGCGGTCGGGGTCTCGGGTCGTCAGGAGCTCGCGGCGCTGTTCGACCCGGAGGTGGCGCCCTTCGCGCTGACCGGGATGACCGAGGGGAGGTAGCGGCTGACCGACGCTCCCGGGGGACCATGGGGGCCGAACGTTCGATCGGGACGGACGACGGATGCCCGGCGTGCCAACAGGCGCGCCGGGCGTCGGCTGTCGTGGGGTCCGAGGGGCGGTCGTGGGGGATCCACGGCGAGGACGGGCCGTCGGGCCCGGCCGGTCACTCGGTGGTCGGCTCCACCAGCAAGATGGACAGCAGGCCCTCCGTCTCGTCCTCGTCCATCATCAGGCTCACCGTGAGGGTGGAGCCGGGCTCGCCCTCGGTGGTGGCCACCACCGCAGCCATCACGCCCTCCAGCATCGTCTGGCGCTGGACCTCGTCCCAGGAGCCGGCGGTGACGGCAGCTTCGATGCTGTCCATCAGTTCCGCCCAGTCCCCCTCGATGGTCCCCTGGACCATGAGCCCCCTGGTCCCGTCCTCGGTGAGGTCGGTCACCGCCTGGGGCTGGAAGGCCGGCGGCGGCGTGAACACCTCGGCGACCTCCGATGGCAGCTCGTCGATCCCACCGGTGGTGACGGTGCCCTCCTCGGTGGTGATGGTGCTCGTGCCGGTCCCCTCGTCGACCTCCACGTCGAACACCTCGCCCTCCTCGCCACGGATCGCGAAGGAGCCGCTCTCGCGGTCGATCTCGACGTCGTCCACCCCCTCGATCTGGGACAGGCCCCGCTCCAGGAGGCTGTCGGTGGAGCAGGCGCTCAGCAGGAGGGTGCCGAGGCTGAACCCCGCGACGGCGCGGACGGCGTGCAGTCTGGGATGCGGGGCCATGCTCGTGCCTCCGGTTGCGGGACCGGCGTGGGCCGTCGATCCGCGATGGCGCAGTATCCCACCTCGGTCGCGGCCCTCAGGTGGGCAGAACACCTATCGGAGGGCGGAACACCCATCCCGTCAGGGAACGCCGTGAGACGCGAGAGCCGTGCCACGCTCGGTGACGACCGTCGTCCGGCGACGCGGAAGGACTAGCGTCGGTCCTCCTCGGGAGGGGGAGGGCAGCAGGTGGGAGCGACCACGACCGCAGATCGACCCGGCGACGCGACGCGCAGCCGTCGGTGGCTCTTGGTGGCGCTGGTGGCCCTGCTCGCTCTGATCGCGGCGGCCTGGCTCCAGGGCGACCCGATCCACCCCGTCGCCCACTTCGCCGAGCGGGAGGTGTCGATCATCGCCCACGGGGGCGCGCAGGGCCACGCCCCACCGAACACGGTCGAGGCCTTCGACGCGGCCCTGGAGCTCGGCGCCGACACCCTGGAGATGGACCTGCAGGTCACCGCCGATGGCGAGGTGGCGACGATCCATGACGGCACCGTGGACCGCACCACCGACGGCTCGGGGCCGGTGAGCGAGTTCACCCTGGCCGAGCTGCAGTCACTGGATGCCGGCGCCACCTGGACCGCCGAGGACGGCAGCAGCCCCTTCGCCGGCCGCGGGGTCCGTCACGCCTCGCTCCGGGAGGTCCTGGAGCGCTACCCGGACACCCACCTGGTGGTCGAGCTCAAGACCGACGGGGACCAGGCGATCATCCAGCCCGTGATCGACCTGGTGGCGGAGTACGGCCGTGACGACGGCACCCTGACGATCGCCTCGTTCAGCGAGGACTACCTCGCTCCGGTCCGGATCCAGCTGCCGGACGTCCCCACCAACATGCCGGAATCGGAGACCTACGACTTCTACGTCCGGCAGCTCGTCGGCGCCCACCCGTGGTGGAGCCCGCCGGGGCAGCTGTTCCAGGTGCCGGAGTGGTTCGACGACCGACTGGTGGTCACCCCACGGTTCACCCGGGCCGCCGAGCGGTTGGGGGTCGAGGTCCAGGTGTGGACGGTCAACGACCCGGAGCAGATGCACCGTCTGCTGGACGCCGGCGCCCATGCGATCCTCACCGACTACCCCGACCGGGTCGTCGAGGTGCTCGAGGAGCGCTCGGCCACCCGCTACGGCATCGTGCGTGGTCCGGACCCCACCCGCTACGACGGTCAGCTCGACCGGGCCGAGCGCCTCCAGGACACCGCCAACTGGCTCACCCCGGTGTGGGCGGTCATCACCTTCCTCGGCGACGAGGAGTTCTACCTCCTGCTGCTCCCGGTGACCTACTGGGCGATCAGCCGCCGGATCGGCCTGCGGCTGGGGGTGATGCTGCTGGTGAGCGCCAGTCTCAACGGGGTACTGAAGCTGGCCTTCGCCACCCCCCGTCCGTTCTTCCTGCGACCCGAGCTCGGGGCGGTGAGCGAGACCAGCTTCGGCCTGCCTTCGGGACATGCCCAGAACGCGACCGCGGTCTGGGGGGTGCTCGCGGCCAGCCTGCGGTCCCGCCCCGTCCAGGTCGCGCTGGTCGCGCTGATCGCTGCGATCGCCTGGTCGCGCATCCACCTCGGCGTCCACTTCCTCGAGGACATGGTCGTCGGGGTGCTGGTCGGGCTGGCGCTGCTCGGGCTGTTCCTTGCGCTCGAGCCCCGGATGGTGCGGGGGTGGCAGCGTGTCGGCACGGTGGAGCGCGTGCTCGCGTCGCTGGTGGCCGGGCTGGTCTGGATCGCCCCGGCGACGCTGCTGGCGGGACGGCTGGTCGGGGTCTCCTTCCCGTGGCCCGGGGTCGAGGACCCTGCCGGGCTCACCGGTGCCAGCGGCGTGGTGACCGCGGCGGCGACCCTGTCGGGTTTCGGGGTGGGGCTGGCGTGGCTGCAGGCCAGGGGCGGCTTCGACCACCGGGGGCCGCTGGCGCGCCGCGTCGGGCGCGTGCTGGTCGGGCTGGTGGTCGTCGCCGCGCTCTACCTCGGCCTGTCCGCCCTGTTCCCCAGTGGCGAGGGACCCCTGGAGCTCACCCTGCGGGCGGTGCGCTACGGGCTGATCGGGGCCTGGGTCGGCGGCGTCGGTCCCTGGGTGTTCGTCCGGCTGCAGCTGGCCGAGCTGGCGCCCGGCGACGAGGGAGGCTCGGGTCTGCCCCCGGAGCGTCCCGCGGCCGCCGCCACCGCACAGGGTCCCGACGGTCCCCACGGCGGGTCCGACGGTCCCCACGGCGGGTCCGACGGT
>PWEU01000384.1 GCA_003554005.1 Nitriliruptoraceae bacterium | reverse complement strand
CGCACCTTCGGGCTGGGCGCCGTGGCCGTGGCGCTGCTCACCGGCCTGGTCCGGCTCGCCACCGGTGGCTCCGTGGTCATCCTGGCCCTGAACCTCGCGGCACTGATCGCTGTGCTCCTGCTGGCCGACCGACTGGTCCCCGGCGGTATCGAGGTCCCCCGCACGACCGTGGTCGCGCCGCTGGTCGTGGTCGTGCTGCTGCAGACCTTCTCCGCCGGTGGGCTGCTCGGCGGCGGGCTGCTGCTCGGCCTGCACCGTGGTGCGCTGGCTGCCGGGGTCGTGATCGCCATCACCGCGCTGAGCGCAACGCGTCGGGGCAGCGGGGTGACGTTGCCGCTGGTGATCGCGGTGCACTGGTGGCCGACCTGCCTGACCCCCCTGCCGGGTGCGGGCAGCCTGTGCTGATCCCGTCGCGGTGGGCCACCGAGCCCGTCGCGGTAGGCCACCGAGCCCGTCGCGGTGGGCCACCGAGCCCGTCGCGGTAGGCCACCGAGCCCGTCGCGGTGACGTACCGTCGCAGTCACGGGACCGGATACCCGTGGCAGTGAGGACCAGGTGGCACGCATCCAGCGCTTCACCAGCCGCGTCGACGCCGAGGTAGCCGCGTCGATGCTGAACGCCCGCGGGATCGACGCCCGCGTCGTCAACGACGACACGGGGGGGATGCACCCCAACCTGGCCTTCGGTCACGGTGGCTCCGAGGTGATCGTGCCCGACGACCAGCTCGAGGAGGCCACCGCGCTGCTCGACGAGGCCAGCAGCGGCCGCGCAGTCGCCACATCACGACCCCCCGACGAGGGCGCCCCACAGCTGACCGTCCGCCAGCTGTGGCTGCGTGCCGGCGCGGTGCTGCTGGTCGCCCTGCTCCTAGCGGTGGTGTTCGCCGCCGACCTGGACTTCCGCTGGTTCTGAGCGGTCCACCGGCCGCGCGACGGGCGGAGGCACGACCGTCAGCCGCTCCTGTGCCCGGGCGGCGCAGCTCCGGAGCGGTGAACCGTACGAGAGACAGCGGGCCAGACGAGAAACAGCGGATAGTCGCTGCTTCTCGCACGCCCAGCGGGTTTCGCTCCGCTTTGGCGGCGGGTGAGCGCGAGAAGCAGCGGATAGTTGCTGCTTCTCGCAGACCGGCCGGTGGGGGCCGGTCCCGCGCAGGCGGTGTGGCAACTCACGGTCCGGCGGCCGCCTCAGCCGAGACCCGCGGCCCCCACCTCGGTGACGAAGCGGTCGTTGGAGCCGGCCTGCTCCAGCCGGTCGAGCACCTTCGGCACCGCGTCCTCGAGCGCCAACCCCGCCGCGTCACGGCGTAGCCGCGCGACGGCCGTCATCTCCGCATCGGACAGCAGGCGCTCCTCGCCCCGAGTTCCGGAGGCGACGAGGTCCACGGCGGGCAGGATGCGCTGCTGGGCGAGCCCTCCGTCGAGGTGGAGCTCCATGTTCGCGGTGTCGGCGAAGCCCTCCACGATCCCCTCGTCCATGCGCGACCCGTCCCCGGCCAGGGCCGTCGCGACGATCGTCAGGCTGCCCTCGCCTTCGACGTTCCGGGCGGCGGCGAACAGCCGCTTCGCCGGGTAGAGGGCCGCGGGATCCAGCCCACCGGGGAGCACGCGGCCGCTGGAGGGCACCACGATGTTGTAGGCCCGGGTCAGGCGGGTCAGCGAGTCGAGCAGGACCACCACGTCCTGTCCCCGCTCGACGAGCCGCTTCGCGCGCTCGACCACGAGCTCTGCGATCTGGGTGTGGTCCTCCGCGGGCTGCTCGAAGGTGGTGGCCACCCCCTCGGCGTCGCAGCTCTGCTCGAGGTCGGTGACCTCCTCGGGCCGGGCGTCCACGAACAGCGCGATGACACGCAGGTCCGGGTCGGTGCTCTCGAGCGCCGCGGCCAGCTGCTTGAGCAGCGTGGTCTTGCCGGCACGGGGCGGCGCGACGACCAGACCCCGCTGCCCCTTCCCGATCGGGGTCAGCAGGTCCATCGCCCGCAGGCTGAGCGGACCGTCGGGCTGCTCGAGGACCATGCGCTCGCTCGGAGACAGCGCCGTGAGCTCGCCGAACGCCGGACGCCGCGGCTCGTCGGCACGGGGGTCGAAGGTGACCCCCTCGATGCGGTCGACCCGGGCCAGCGCCGGGAACTTGTCGCTGTTGCGGTTGCGACGGATCGGGCCGGCGATCAGGTCGCCACGCCGCAGATCGAACCGACGCACGAAGGACTGCGACACGTAGACGTCCTGCGCTCCGGCGAGGTAGCCCGTGCAGCGCAGGAACCCGTAGCCCTCGGGGAGCAGGTCCAGGACGCCCTCGCGAACCTCCGCCTCCGGGTCGTCGTTGGGGCCACGGCCGTCGCTGTCACCGCGGGGCCGGCCACGCTTGCGGTCGCGGTCGCGGTCGCGTCCACCCCGGTCGCGATCGCGGGGACCACGGTCGTCGCCGCGCTCGTGGCGGTCGTCGCCGCGCTCGCGTCCCCGTCCGTCATCACCATCGGCGGCACGGTCGTCTCGCTGGTCACGAGCGGGGCGGTCATCCGCACGGGCCTCGTCCGCGCGACCCTCGTCCGGGCGACCCTCGGCGGCACGGTCGTCCCGCTGGTCACGAGCGGGGCGGTCATCCGCACGGGCCTCGTCCGCGCGACCCTGGTCCGCACGGCCCTCGTCCGCACGGCCCTCGGCGGCGCGACCCTCGGCGGCCACCTCGGTGTCGGCACCACCATCGCCGTTGGCGCTGACCTCCTCCTTGGCCTGCTCGGCCGAAGACACGATGCGGTCGACCAGCTCGGCCTTCTTCAGCCGCTGCAGCCCTCGCATGCCGAGCGCCGCGGCGATCTCACGTAGTTCCGCTACGGACTTCTTCTCGAGCAGGGTGCGGTCCATGACAGCTCCGGGTCGGTGCCGGGTGCGCGGCATCCCCGGGTGGGGACGTCGCAGATGGTGGTCGGAGGGGGATCGGTGCAGGACCGGCCGGGCAGGACGG
>PWEU01000263.1 GCA_003554005.1 Nitriliruptoraceae bacterium | reverse complement strand
TCAGCGTGGTGGACCTCGGTCGTGGGCAGCAGCGGCAGTTCGAGGTCGGTCACCTCGGCGCTCATGCGGTCCATCACCCAGGCCCACCCGGGTTCGGGGCCGGCCAACAGCAGCCCGTCGGCACGGCGCATCGCCAGGACCGGCGCAGGGTCCACGTCCGGTGGCAACGGCACGGAGGTCGAAGTGCTCACTGACGGAAGTGGGATGCTGCCGCTCGACCGCCGCCCGATCCGGACGTCCGGCTGCGGCTCGGGGGCGCCAGGCGGTGGGAGGGTGGCCACGGTCACGAGCCGCCCCGTGGTGTCGACGACCGTGCGCTCGGGGGCGGTGACGGTGACCGCGCCCAGGGACACGCCGTCGCGATCGTGGAGCTCCACCCGGTCGGGGTAGGTGATCACCAGGACACCCCCGCGGACACCGGCCGCCACCGCACCGGGTCGCGAGAGCGTGAGGAGATCCTGGCCATCCCGGGTGCTGACCACCGTGACCTCCCCGGTGGTGGGATCGAGCAGGGTCGTGCCATCCAGCTGTCGTTGGCCCACGGGCCGGCGCCAGCGCTCGAACCCCTCGGTCGCGTCGAGACGGATCAGGTCGCCGTCCGCGACGGCGAGCAGCGGGGCCGTCGTCGAGTCGGCCGGGGCCGCCTGGCGGACGGTTCGGGCCACCTCGACGTCGAAGCGCACCCGCCCGGCGTCGTCGAGGCCGACCAGGCGCTGGCCGGGGCGGTCGCGGTCGAGGGTGCGGCCGCTGACCACCAGCTGCCCGTCGTGACGCCGGATGTCGCTGATCTGGGTCGGTGCCAGGTCGGCCTCGCCGAGGACGCTTCCGGTGTCCGCGGCGTGGATGCGCAGCCGATGGCCGTAGGCGATGACGAGCGTCCGGTCATCGAGGTGGGAGGCGGTCAGCGCCGCAGCTGGTGACACCCCGCGGGGGTCGTTGTGGCCACGGCGCCAGAGCCACTGGCCGGTGTCGAGGTCGGCGGCGATCAGCAGGGCGAGCCCGAGGTGGATCGCTGCCCGGTCGTTGACCAGCAGCGGCCGTTGGTTCAGCACGGTCGAGCGCCACAGTGCGCAACCCTCGGTGTCGCAGCTCGGACCCGACGGCGGGAAGGAGCTCCCGGAGCGCACGACGGCGACTGCGCCGGGCTCGGTGCCGGGGCTCCACGACCCACCGGTCGAGGCGCCCCCGGCCGGGGCGGTCAGCTCCACGGTCCCGGCGCCCGGGCGCGGTCCCGCGGCCGGCGACGACCCGGCACCGAGCGAGGACGGCCCGGTCGGCAGGCCCGGGACGTCGGCGCCCGAGAGCACGGCGCCGCCCGCCAGCACGAGCGTGACGACCACCGCAGCGCCGATGGCGGCGATAGCCCGGGTCCGATGCCGGGGTCGCGGTGTCTCGGCTGGCGCAGTGGCGCTGACCTGCTCCCGCGGCCGTCCCTGGGTGCGCGGGATGGGCAGCGCGCCACCGCAACCGGCACACCACTCGGCGCGACGGTCCGACCAGGTCCGCCCGCAGCCCTGACACCTTCGTGCCTTCACGGCGCTCCCGCTCGCCTGGGTCCTGCTGTCCACAGGGTGCCCGACGTTGGGACCGGCGGCAGCCTCAAGCGGGGCCGGACCCTTCGGATGGGTGGGAATCCCGGCGGCCCACGGGTCGTCATCGCCCCGCGTGCGTGGTGCCGGGCACCACCTCGCTAGCTTCCCGGCGGTGGGTCGGCGCGGGTCGACGGCGGGTCGGCGCGCACCGGCGCGGACCGGTGTGCACCGGTCTGGAGCACCCCGCAGCGTGGGAGGGCAGTCGTGGCGCAGCAGCTGGCGGTCGTGACGGGCGCGTCGTCCGGGATCGGCCGGGCGACGGCGATGCAGCTGGCGACCCGCGGGTGGCGGGTGATCGCGGTGGCACGGCGCCGCGAGCGGCTCGAGCAGCTCGCCGCCCAGGCGGCGGCCGTCGGCGCCGGTGAGGTGGTGGTCGAGCCGCTCGATGGTGCCGACCCCGAGGCGGTCGCCGCCATGGCTGCCCGTGTGCGTGAGCGCTACGGGACCCCTGGCGCGATCGTCAACAGCGCCGGGGCCGGGGTGTGGCGCTGGCCGGAGGACACCCCGCCCGCGCTGATGGAGCAGCTGCTCGACTCACCCTTCCGCACCGCCTACCACGTCACCTACGGCTTCCTCGGCGCCATGCTGGCTGCCGGCTCCGGGGTGATCCTCCACGTCGGCTCCCCGGCCTCCTACGTGGCCTGGCCATCGTCGACCGGCTACAGCATCTCGCGGTGGGCGCTGCGTGGCCTGCACGAGTCGCTGCTGCAGGACCTGCACGGTACGGGGGTTCACAGCTGCCACGTGATGTTCGCCGAGGTCACCAGCGAGTACTTCGAGACCAACCCCGACAGCTGGGAGCACGCGCCCTGGCTGGGCAAGCTCATACCCGCCATCACGCCGGGCGAGGCCGCGGAGGTGATCGTCCGCACCCTGCACCGCCCCCGGCCGCTCGTGCTGCACCCGCAGCTCCTGCGGCTGCAGTTCGGGTTGTTCCGGGTCGCTCCCGGGGTGGTGCGGACGCTGGCGCGCGCCACCGGTCGGCAGCGCGTGTCCTGACCCGAGCGCGTGGGTAGGCGGGCTGCGCGAGCTGCGCGGGCTGGGCGAGTTGCGCCGGCTGGGCGGGCTGCCGCCGGGGGTTGGGGAAGGTGGGCATCGGTTTCCGGGGCGGGGGTGCCCCAACCTGGTCCGCCGCGCAGCCCGCCAGGCGGGGCGCCGCCGAACCTGCAGACCCGACTACGGTCGCTGCTCAGGCCGTGGGAGGGAGCGACGGTGGCCGACACGACGCCCGGGACGCTGCTCTGGGAACCGCCTGCCGATGCGTGGGAGACGACGAGGATGGGGCGGTTCCTCACCCACGTGGCGGACCAGCATGACCTGGACCTGTCGAGCTACGACGACGCATGGCGCTGGTCGGTCGACGACCTCGACACGTTCTGGACCGAGGTC
>PWEU01000363.1 GCA_003554005.1 Nitriliruptoraceae bacterium | reverse complement strand
GCGTCCACCCGCGCGGGGTCGAGACGTGCGGTCTGCGCCGGGGAGAGGTCACCGGCCACGATCACGCCGCGGGGCTCCACCTCGATGCGTTCGAAGCCGACCAGGCTGGCCAGCACCTCACGTCCGACGGCGTCGAGGTCACCCGCCCTTTCGGCGAGGTAGGGGTCATCCACCACGCGGTAGGTCGCCAGGACCTGCGTCACGGCCGCTGCCCAGGCGCTCGACGCCGCGGCGCGATCGTCGATCGCCGATCGGGTGGGATCCAGCAGCATCGGGTCCTCGAGGAGCAGCAGCTGCGCACCGACCAGGTCCGCCGCCCGCGCTCCGGCTCGGGCGGCCAGGTCGTCGCGCGCCACCTGGAGGTGGGCACGGGCCACCGCGATCGCGGCGTCCAGCGCGGCGTGCTCGCTCGCGGGGTCGCCGACATCCGGTGACGCCGAGGCCAGCAGTTCGTCGAGCGCCGGCAGCGTGACCACCCCGAGGTGCTGGACCCGGCCGACGGCCAGGCCCGGCGCCCCCGGCAGGCCGGTCAGCAACGCACCGGCCTCGAGCCCGGTCGGGGGCGCGGGCACCGGGCCGGCGTGGATCGCCACTGCCTCCTCGCCCGCGACGGCCCCGGCCTGCTCCTCCGCTTCGAGGGGGTCCCCGAGGTTCTGCTCGGCCAGGGCGAGCAGCGCAGCCACCGCCTCGCCGGCCTCGAGCCCGGTCGCCACCAGCTCGAGCTCGTGGCCCTGCCGTGCCCCCAGGGTGATCAGCGCGTTGAGGCTCCGGGCGGCCACCGGTCCCCGCCCGCTCGTGCGGTCGGTGATCCGGACCTGGGCCTGCAGCCCGGCGAGCGTCTCGACGATCCGCGCCGCCGGTCGGGCGTGGAAGCCCAAGGCGTTGGGGACCACGAGCGTGGCGGTCACCGTCCCCTCGTCCGCCGCGCCGTCGGGGGCCTGGGTCGGGCCGGCCGGTGGCGACGCGAGTTCGACCCCGAGGTGGCTCACCTTGCCCGACAACCCGTTCCGGGCCTCGGCGACGACCTCGTCGATCGGGGCACCGGCGGCGGCCTGGACCGCCGCAGCGACCAACCCCTCGACGATCGGGGCCTCGCACAGCACGACCCGCCCGGCGATGTCGGGCGGGAGCAGGTCCCTGGCCATCTCGGCCGACAACACGGCAGAGCCGAGGTCCATGAGCACGACGACGCCGGCCTCGCTGTCCACCTCCTCGATCGCCGCCATGACCTTGACGGCGTCGGTACCGAGCGGCGCGTCGGGGTCGTCGACCCCGCCGGCCAGGGCCATCCTGAGCTGGTCACCGGCCATCTCCGCGGCCAGTTCACCGGCCGCCGACGCCAGCGCCGCGCTGTGGGACACGACCACGATGCCGACGGTCACTGCCCCCCTCCTGTCCCCCGGATGCGAAGGTCACCGGGGATGCAACGACGGGCACTGGGTGTGCCCGGACCTCGCTCGGACCGGAGCACCGCGGGAGACGGCGTCCCGGTCCGAGCAAGGGACCCTCAGGGCGCCAACGTCTCCGCGGCGGACCTGAGGAGCAGCCACGAGGACGTGGCGCCCGGATCCTGGTGACCGATGCTGCGCTCGCCGAGGTAGCTGGCGCGACCCTTGCGGGCCAGCATCGGGAGGGTGGCCCGCATGCCCTCCTCGGCGGCATCGGTGCCCGCCTGCAGGACATCGGCCAGGGACCCCCCATCCTCCAGGGAGCCTTCCATGGCCGCGATCGCCGGCAGCAGGGCGTCGAGCATGGTCTTGTCGCCCGGCTCCGCCTTCCCGCGGCTCCGGATGGCCTCGACGCCCGCCTTCAGCGCGGCAATCGGCTCGGCGGCGTCCATCGATGGCGCGCTGCCACCGGTGGTGCCGAGCGCGAGGAAGAAGCTGCCGTACAACGGTCCCGATGCCCCACCGACCGTGGAGATCACCTTCATCGCGATGGCCCGGCCGAAACCCGTGACGTCCACGGGTTCGGCCGCTGCCAGCGCGTCGACGGCCGCCCGGCACCCACGACGCATGTTCGTGCCGTGGTCGGCGTCACCGATCGCCGAGTCGAGCTGGGTCAGCTCGTCGGCGTGCTCGCCGATCACCTCCGAGAACCGGGGGACCCAGGCCACCAGGTCATCGACCGTGACGGTCGTCCCGTCCGCCATGCTCAGGCTCCCCAGCGCAGCGCTGGCGTGCTCACGGTGGCGTCCCAGAGCTCGGTCATCTCGTCATCGAGCTTCAGCATCGTGATCGAGCAGCCCTGCATCTCGAGCGAGGGGATGTAGGGGCCGATCAGGTTGCGCGCGATCTCGACGCCGTGCTCGGCCAGGATCTTCGCGACCTCGTTGTAGATGATGTAGAGCTCGATCAGCGGGGTCCCACCCATCGAGTTGACGAACACCAGCGCCTTCTCGCCCTCGCTGTAGGGCAGGTCGGCGAGGATCGGTTCGACCAGCATCTTGGCGACCTCGGCCGCCGATGCCACGGGACGACGCTCGCGCCCCGGCTCACCGTGGATGCCGATGCCGATCTCCATCTCGTCGTCACCGAGCTCGAAGGTGGGCTTGCCGGCGGCCGGGACGGTGCAGGAGGGCAGCGCCATGCCCATCGATCGACCGTTGGCGTTGACGCGCTCGCACAGCTCCTTGACCGCGGCCAGGTCCCGGCCGGCCTCGGCGGCTGCGCCGCAGATCTTCTCGGCCAGCACCGTTGCGCCGACACCGCGGCGACCGGCGGTGAAGCTCGAGTCCTGGACGGCCACGTCGTCATCGATCACGACCGCCTCGACGTCGATGCCGTCGGCCGCTGCGAGCTCGGCCGCCATCTCGAAGTTCAGCACGTCGCCGGTGTAGTTCTTCACGATGTGCAGGACACCCGCACCGCCGTCGACCGCCTTGGTGGCCTCCAGCATCTGGTCGGGCGTCGGGGACGTGAACACCTCGCCCGGACAGGCGGCGTCGAGCATCCCCATGCCGACGAACCCACCGTGCATCGGCTCGTGACCCGACCCACCACCGGAGACGATGCCGACCTTGCCGGCGACCGGAGCATCGGCACGGACCACGTACTTCGGGTCGTAGACCACCTTGAGACTGGTGTGCGCGCGCTCCATGCCCTCGAGGGCCTCGACGACGACGTCATCGGTCGCGTTGATCAGCTTCTTCATCTGCTGCTCTCTCCCGCGAGCGGTCCCGCTCGCTGCCATCCCATCGACGGGGCGACGCCCGCTCCGTCCGCGCGCACGAAGACCGTGCGCTCCAACCGTTGCCGTGTCCGGGTCGGACGTCCGACCCGGGCACCGAGCCTTCCTGTGGGTCGGGCGCACCACGGACCGCGGGGTCGCTCCCGGTCCCTGACTGGACCAAGGTGTGGCCCCGCGACCGGAGCACCCAGACCGGGCCGCGTCGCGTCCGAACACCTTTCGACATCATCGAACACCTCCGAGTCAAGTCACGGACGGCTAGGCTGTCAAGACCCGTCGGAGGGAGCGACGTGACCAGCATGGACGGCGTCCCGGACCCCACCGCGGGAGCGGGCTCGCCACCAGCGACGGCACCGGCGACCCACCTCGACGGCGGCTTGGTGCGACGCTGGATCGCCGAGCTGGCTCAGCGGCTGCGGGCCGCCGAGGCGCGCCTGACCGAGCTCGATGCGGCCATCGGCGACGCCGATCACGGCACCAACATGACCCGGGGGGCCCGCGCCGCGATGGCGGCGCTGGCCGAGCACGACGAGGACACCGCTGCCGCCCGGCTGGTCGCGGCTGTCGGCCACTCGCTGTCGCGCTCGGTCGGCGGTGCGAGCGGCCCGCTGTACGGCACCTGGTTCAACGCCCTGGGCCGCTCGCTGCCCCCCGAGCTCCCCGCGACGGCCATGGAGCTCGCGACCGCGCTCGGCGCCGCCCTCGACGCCGTCCAGCAGCTGGGCGCCGCCGAGCTCGGCGACAAGACGATGGTCGACGCCCTCGCACCCGCCGCCCGCCAGGCCCGCGAGGTCGCCGGCTCGGGCGCCGACCTCGCGGGCATGCTCCGCATCGCCGCCGGCGCCGCCGAGGACGGCGCGGTCGCCACGATCCCCCTGCGTGCCCGGCGGGGGCGGGCCAGCTACCTCGGTGCCCGCAGCGAGGGCCACCAGGATCCGGGGGCGACCTCCGCTGCCATCGTGCTGGACGCCCTGCGCGACGCAGCCGACGCATGAGCCGGATCCTGACCGACCAGCCCGGCGCGACGACCAGGAGGAGGTGGCACGCGTGATCCAGTCCGTCGATCGGGCTGTGGCCGTGCTCCTCGAGCTCCAGGGAGCCCGGCGTCTGCGGCTGACCGAGCTCGCCAACCGCCTGTCGCTGCCCAACTCGACGGTGCACGGCATCGTGGCGACGCTCGTCACCCGGGGCATGGTCGAGCAGGCCGCCAGCGGCCGGTACGCGCTCGGGCCGGGGGTGCTCCGCCTCAGCAACGTCTACCTCGACTCCAACGAGCTGCGGCTGCGGGCGCTGAGCTGGACCGAAGCCCTGGCCGAGCGCAGCGGCTGCGCGGTCCGGGTCGGTGTCCCCCTCGAGCGCGACATCGTGGTGATCCACCACGTGCTCCGACCCGACGGCAGTCACCAGATGCGCGAGATCGGCATCGACATCCCCGCCCACGGCACCGCCCTGGGCAAGGCGGTGCTGGCCTTCGATGCCCGCCGCGCCGAGGAGCTGCTGGCCGCGGCGCCCCTGCCCAAGCTCACCGGACGGACCTGCGTCGACGGCGAGGAACTGGCGGAGCAGCTCGCCCGGGTGCGCGACGACGGCATCGCCACGGCCCTGGACGAGGCGATCCTCGGCGAGTCCGAGGTGGCCGCCCCCATCTTCGACGCCCACGACGCGGTGGTGGGTGCCGTGGGCATCGTGCTCTCGTCGTCCGCGGCGACCGGCGACCGCCTGATCAACGACGAGGTGCGCCGCACGGCGGTGAGCATCTCCCGGGAGCTCGGCGCCTCCGCGTGGCCTCCGCGGTCGCGGCCGCGGACGTCAGCGGGCAGCTAGCGGATCAGCCGGCCAGGGCCGCCAAGGCCGCGATGCGCTCCTCCAGCTCCGAGATGGTGGTCTCCGCCTGCGCCCGCTTGTCCCGTTCCTTGGCGACCACCTCCGCGGGAGCCCGGGAGGTGAACCCCTCGTTCGCGAGCTTGCCGTCGACGCGCTGGAGGTCGCCCTGCGCCCGGGCCAGCTCCTTGCCCAGGCGCACCAGCTCCGCCTCGACGTCGAGCAACCCCGCCAGCTCCACCTGTGCCTGGCCGGTGCCGAACTGGATCGTGGTGCACCCGGGACGATCCTCCAGCGACGCGGTCAACTGGACCTCCGAGAGCCCGGCCAGGGAGGCGATCAGCGGCCCCTGGCGCTCCAGCAGGGCCCGGTCGCTCGCGGCGACCACCAACGGGAAACGCTTCGAGGGAGCGATGCCGTTCTGGGACCGGAAGCGGTTGACCTCGGTGACCAGGTCCTGGAGCACGGCGAAGTCGGCCTCGGCCTCGGGGGCGTGCCACGCGGCGTCGGCCACGGGCCAGTCGGCCACCATCAACGAGTCCGGCCCGCCCGCGGCACCGGTGAGTTCGCGCCACAGCGTCTCGGTGACGAAGGGCATCACCGGGTGCAGCAGCCGGAGCACGTGGTCGAGCACGAAGCGACCCACCCGGCGTGCGATCGCGGCCGCGCCGGGATCGTCGCCGTAGAGGCGGAGCTTCACCGCCTCGACGTACCAGTCCGCCACCTCGTCCCACAGGAAGTGGAACAACGTCCGGCACACCGTCGCCCAGTCGTAGGCGTCGTAGGCCGCGTCCGCCTCGGTGTGCGCGGCACGCAGCCTCGACAGCATCCACCGGTCCTCCAGCGGCAGCTCCGCGAGCGGGGGTAACCCATCCCCCCCGGTGCCGGGGAGCCCGGTGGACGCCTCCAGGCGGGACAGGACGAAGCCACCGACGTTCCACAGCTTGTTCGCGAACCGCTTGGTGCCCTCCACCCACTCCTCGGCGAGCGGCACATCCGAGCCCGGCGCGGCGGAGCGCAGCAGCGCGAAGCGGGTGGCATCGGCGCCGTAGCGCTCGACCAGATCGAGCGGGTCGATCACGTTGCCGAAGGACTTCGACATCTTCTTGCCGTGCTCGTCGCGCACCAGCCCGTGGTTGTGGACCACGCGGAAGGGCACCTGGTCGGTGAACCACAGGCTGATCATCAGCATCCGCGACACCCAGAAGGTGTTGATGTCGTAGCCGGTGACCAGCACCGAGGTGGGGAACCAGGCCTCGAGCTCCGGCGTCTGCTCGGGCCAGCCGAACACGCTGAACGGCCACAGCTGGGAGGAGAACCAGGTATCGAGCACGTCCTCGTCCTGGACCCAGCCCTCCTCGTCGAGGTCGTCCCGGGACACCCGGATCTCACCCTCCGGCCCGTACCAGGCGGGGATCCGGTGCCCCCACCAGATCTGGCGGGAGATGCACCAGTCGTGGAGGTTGTCCAGCCACTCCAGGAAGGGCTTGGTGCGCGACTCGGGCACGAACACCGTGCGCCCGTCGCGGACCGCCGCAGCCGCCTTCTCGGCGAGCTGGCGCATCGCCACGAACCACTGCAGGCTCAGCCGTGGCTCGATCACGGTGTTGCACCGCGAGCAGTGCCCGACCGAGTGCTCGTGGTCATCCACCCGCAGCAGCAGCCCGGCTGCGTCGAGGGCCGCCTTCACGCTGGCCCGGGCCGCGAGCCGATCCTGGCCGGCGAACCGCTCCCCCACCCCCTCGGTGAGCACGCCGGTGTCGTCCATGATGTCGATGACGTCGAGGTCGTGGCGCTCGGCGATGGCGAGGTCGTTCGGGTCGTGGGCGGGGGTGATCTTCACCGCCCCGGAGCCGAAGTCGGGGTCGACGTAAGTGTCGGCCACGACGGCGAAGGTGCGGTCCTGGAAGGGGTGGCGGACCTCGAGCCCGATCACGGCGGCGTAGCGCTGGTCGTCGGGGTGCACGGCGATGGCAGTGTCCCCGAGCATCGTCTCCGCCCGGGTCGTCGCCACCTCGATGCCGACCGCGCCGCTGGGAGCCCGGGTCAGTCCCGCCGCGTCGTCGTCGACCGTGGCCAGCACCTCGGCCGGCACCGCGTCGGGGTCGGCCAGGGGGTAGACGAAGCGGGCCAGCTCCCCGGTCTCGTCCTCGTGTTCCACCTCGATGTCCGACAGGGCGGTGTGACAGCGCACGCACCAGTTGATCAGCCGCTCGCCGCGGTAGATCAGGCCCTGCTCGTACAGGGCGACGAACACCTCGCGCACCGCCTCGGAACGGGGACCGTCGAAGGTGAAGACCTCGCGGTCCCAGTCGGCGGAGGCACCGAGCTTCTCCAGCTGGTTCAGGATCTGCCCGCCGGAGCGCTCCTTCCACTCCCAGACGCGCTCCAGGAAGGCTTCACGGCCGAGCTCGTGCCGGTCGGTGCCCTCGGCGGCGAGCTGCTTCTCCACCACGTTCTGGGTCGCGATACCGGCGTGGTCGGTCCCCGGGATCCACACCGCGTTGCGGCCCTGCATCCGGGCACGGCGGATGATGACATCCTGGATCGTGTTGTCCAGCGCGTGACCGACGTGCAGCGAGCCGGTGACGTTCGGCGGTGGGATGACGATCGAGAAGGGCTCGCCGTCGTCGTCGGGCTCGGCATGGAACAGCCCGGCGGCGCGCCAGTCCTCGTAGAGCGCGGACTCGACCGCCGCGGGGTCGTAGGCCTTGGGCAGCTGGGGCATCGGAGGCGTCCGGTGGGTTCGGGGCGGGGTCCACCGCTCGGGACCACGGACGAGCGTAGCCAGCGGCCCGCGACGCCCGACGCCGGACGACGCCGCCCGACGCCGGCTGGGCCGAGGCGGGCGCAGGCGACGCGGCGGGGCGGGAAACCGGACATCTGCGACCGGATCCCGACCCCACACCCGCCCTCACGGCGTCCGCGGGGCGGGAAACCGGACATCTGCGACCGGATCCCGACCCCACACCCGCCCTCGAGGACAACGAGCATCGAGGTTTCGGCGAGCCGGAGCGCCGTGCAGGCCGTGCTCAGGCGACGCGGCGACGCGGCGACGAGGCGGGGTGCAGCGTCGGCGGCCGGTGATGGTCAGCCGCCGATGTCCTCGCGCCGCTCAGCGCTCGACGATCGGGCCCGGCAGCGGGGTGCCCTCCCACACCGGCCGCACCCAGGACTCCTCCACCTCGTGCCAGACCCGGGGTTCGCTCGAACCGTCGGCCGGCACCAGGAGGAGCCGGCCGGCCCGGTCCACCAGCACGACCCACTCGCCGTCGGGCGCCAGGAAGCCGTGGTTGACGCCGTACGTGTCCGGCACGTCCACCCGCCACAGCTCCACGTCACCCTCGCGCAGGGTGACGGTCAGGGTCCCGTCGACCGTCCTGCTGCGGACCGCGTCGCCCTCGCGACCGAACCACTCCTCAGCGACCCCGGCGACAGCGACGGTGTCGACCACCTCGCCGGTGTCGGGGTCGATCAGCTCCACCCCGTCCCTCGGGCCCCACACCAGCATGGCGATCCCGTCGTCGGTCCAGGCCACGAGCTCCTCCCCGTCGAAACCGCAGCCGACCTCGCGATGCTCACCCGACGGCGCCACGACGTTCACGCACGCGCCATCCTGCTCCCAGTGGCTCCAGGCGAGGGAGGCCGTGAGCTCGGGCTCGGGTTCATCGGCCAGCGTCGCCAGCGCCGGTGGCCGGGCGACCCCGAACACCAGCACGAGGGCGACGACGGCCACGACCAGGCCGGCAGCCGCCAGCAACGCGACCAGGCTGCGCTGCGAAGAGGAGGGCGTCTCACCCGGATCCGCTGCGGGTCCAGGCGTGCCACCCGTCGGCCCACCGCCGCCGCCTGCGGGTGGAGGCGGAGGTGTCGAGGAGGTCGACGACGTCGAGGTGATGCTCATGACGCACCTCCTTGCGGTTCGGTCTGGTCGTGCACGACCTCACGGCGGGCCCGTCCGAGCCCCACCGCGAGCAGGACGAGGAGCAGGCCGACGAGCAGGAGCGTGGCCGGCGCCCCGATGGCATCGCCGAACAGTTCGAACACGAGGCGTGGGGTGAGCACGAACAGCGCGATCGCCCCGACGACGAGGTAGTGGAGCCGGTCGTGGTGGACGGACAGCCACACCAGGCCGCCCGCGCCGAGCACGCCGATGGCCAGCGCCGGCACGGCCGCGGCATCGAAGGCGGCCACCTGGACCCCGAGGAGCGCGGCGAGCGCCCCGGTCACCTCACCGAGCCCGCGCGGGGACAGCCAGCCCCCGGAGGCCAGGACGAACCAGGCGAGGCCGATCGTGGCGAACACGATCCCGTACCAGACCGGGTCCGGCTGCAGGTCGGACAGCGACAGGGCGAACCCGGCGGTCACCAGCGCGGACCCGAGCGTCGCGAGCTGGAGCAGCGCCCCACCGCGCCACAGGTACAGCACGGCGGCGACGACCAGCATCGAGCCACCGACGCTGACACCGATCTCCGCCCAGCCGAGGTCCAGGAGATCGTTGGCGACCACCCCGGCGAACCAGCCGACACCGGCGACCGTGGCCGCGAACAGCACGCTGGTCAGGCGGCGCATCGCCCCACGCTCGGCACCGCGCAGGGCGAGCCCGGCGCCGAACACCGCCACGGTCAGGACCCCGACCAGCGCCAGCCGGCCCCCCACCAGCAGATCCGACCACAGCTCACCGAGCAGCAGCGCGATGGCGCCCAACGCTAGGGCCGCACCCACGTAGCCGATGGCCTCGGCGAGGCTGGTGCGGTCACGCCCGGCTCGCGCCGGTCGCGCCGGTCGCGCCGCTCGCGGCGGCGAGGCGGTGGTGGTCCGAGACCGCGCGTCCGGCTGGCCTTCGAGCTCGAGGGCGCGGGGTGTCGCGGGGCTGAACCCGGTGTGGTCCGATCGACGGGCCTCGAAGGAGGCGATCGACTCGGCCTGCTCAGGGCTGACGAGCCCCGCCTCGACCCAGGTCTCGAGCCGCTCGGCGAGCGTGTCCACGGGTCCGCCTTCCGTCGTCACCTCCACGGTGACGGACCGAAGGTCCGGGCGCTACGGGGGGAAGCCCCTACCTGCGGACGGGGGTCCGACCACGGTCACCGCGCGGGCGGCGGGGCCGGCGCCGCCGCCGAGAGGACGGAGCCGGGGTCGGTGTTCGCGCCGCACAGGATCACACCGACACGCTCACCGGCAGCTGGGACGTAGCGTCCACTGAGCAGCGCCGCCAGCGCGGCGGCACCGCCCGGCTCGGCGATCAGGCGGGCCACCTGCCACAGCCGAACCTGGGCGTCGGCCACCTCGGCGTCGGTGACGGTCAGCGACGCCGCCACCCGTGACCGGGCGGCCCAGGCGTGCGCACCGATCCGGCGGGCACCGAGCGAGGAGGCCGCGATCCCGGCGACCTCGACGTCCACCGGTGCACCGGCAGCCAGCGCTGCGCGCAGCGTCGGCGTGCCCTCGGTCTCGACAGCGACGACCGCCACGTCGTCGTCGACGGCGGCGATGGTGCCTGCCAGCAGGCCGCCACCGCCACAGGCCACCAGCACCGTGTCCAGCCGACCCACTTGTGCCGCGAGGTCCCGGACGCAGGTCCCCTGTCCGGCGACCACCTGCGCCTGGTCGTAGGGGTGCGCGGGCACCGCACCAGCGGTGGTCTGCAGCTGCTCCGCGTGGGCCGCGGCATCGGCGTACACCCCGTCGACCACCACGAGCTCCGCCCCGAGCTCGACGATCGGGTCCAGCTTGGCCCTCGGCGAACTGGACGGCACGACGATGGTGGCCCGCAGGCCGAGCCGTCGCGCGGCCCAGGCCACGGCGAGGCCGAAGTTGCCACCAGAGGCGGCGATGACACCGGCGTCGCGCAGGGCACCCTGCAGCTGCGGATCGGTGAGCAGGGCGGTGGCCCCACGGACCTTGAAGGAGCCGGTGGGTTGCAGCAGGTCGAGCTTGGCCAGGATGCGGCACGTCGCCGTGGTGCCGGTCGGCCCCAGCTCCCCACCAGCGAGGTCGAGGACCGGAGTACGGCGGACGTGCTCTGCGACCCTGGGGGCGAGGCGATCGACGTCCGCGCGGGTGACCGCCGGCACCGTCCGATCGGCTTCGACGCTCAGGCCGAGCGCTCCTGAGGCTCGTCGAGGCCGCGCAGCTTGGTGTGTGGCACCAGGGTCGGGTTGGTGCGCTTGCGCACGGTGTCGGCGTCGATCACGCAGCGACCGACGTCGTCACGGGAGGGCAGCTCGTACATCGTGGACAGCAGCACTTCCTCCAGGATGGCACGCAGGCCCCGGGCACCGGTCTCGCGCAGGATCGCGAGGTCGGCGACCTCCTCCAGGGCGTCCTCGGTGAACTCCAGCTCAACCCCGTCGAACTCGAAGAAGCGCCGGTACTGCTTGGTCAGTGCGTTGCGTGGCCGCGTGAGGATGTCCACCAGGGCGTCGCGGTCGAGCGGCTCCACCGAGGACACGATCGGCAGTCGGCCGATGAACTCGGGGATCAACCCGTAGCGCACCAGGTCCTCGGGCAGCACGTCGCGCAGCAGACCGGCGATGTCCTTGTCGCGGCGGGCCGTCACCTCGGAGCCGAAGCCGACGCCGCGCTGGCCGTGGCGTTGCTCGACGACCTGCTCGAGTCCGGCGAAGGCCCCACCGCACACGAACAGGATGTTGTTGGTGTCGATCTGGATGAACTCCTGGTGGGGATGCTTGCGCCCACCCTGGGGCGGCACCGAGGCGACCGTGCCCTCCAGGATCTTCAGCAGCGCCTGCTGCACGCCCTCTCCGGAGACGTCCCGGGTGATCGAGGGGTTGTCGGACTTGCGAGCGATCTTGTCTACCTCGTCGATGTAGATGATGCCCGTCTCGGCCTTCTTGACGTCGAAGTCCGCGGCCTGGATCAGCTTCAGCAGGATGTTCTCGACGTCCTCACCGACGTAACCCGCCTCGGTCAGCGCGGTGGCGTCGGCGATGGCGAAGGGCACGTTCAGCAGCTTGGCGAGGGTCTGGGCGAGCAGGGTCTTGCCGGAGCCGGTGGGCCCGAGCAGCAGGATGTTCGACTTCTGCAGCTCGACGTCGTCGGCGTTCCCGGGTCCGGTGGCACCGACCTGGATGCGCTTGTAGTGGTTGTAGACCGCGACGGCCAGCGTCTTCTTCGCGCTGTCCTGACCGACCACGTACTCGTCGAGGTAGCCGTAGATCTCCTTGGGCTTGGGCAGCTCGTCGAGCTGCAGGTCCGCCGGTTCGGAGAGCTCCTCCTCGATGATCTCGTTGCACAGGTCGATGCACTCGTCGCAGATGTACACGCCGGGTCCGGCGATCAGCTTCTTGACCTGCTTCTGCGACTTGCCGCAGAAGGAACACTTCAAGAGCGCGTCGCCTTCACCGAACTTCGCCATCCGACGACCCTTCGCTCGTCGCGATCGGACCCGTACCTACCCACGATGCGGGTGCCAGCTGCCGTGCGCACCGTGCCTGCCGGAGCGCGGTGCACCCCCACCGCGTCACCGGATGGTACGGCAACGGTCCGGTCCGTGCGGTCACGTCGGCCCAGGAGAGCTCAGCTCGAGAGCCCCTGCTTGGCCTTGCGGCTGGAGATGATCTCGTCGACCAGGCCGTACTCCTTGGCGGCCTGGGCGTCGAGGATGAAGTCGCGGTCGGTGTCGGCGTCGACCTGCTCCGGGGTCTTGCCCGTCTTCTCCGCGAGGATCTCGTTGAGCAGGTCCCGCATCCTCAGGATCTCCTTGGCCTGGATCTCGATGTCCACCGACTGGCCCTCAGCGCCTCCCGAGGGCTGGGGCAGCAGGATCCGCGAGTGCGGCAGGGCGAAGCGCTTGCCCGGGGTGCCCGCCGCCAGGAGGACGGCCGCAGCGGAGGCGGCCTGACCCATGCAGATGGTGGTGACGTCGTTGCCGATGAACTCCATCGTGTCGTAGATCGCGAACAACGCCGTGATGGACCCCCCCGGAGAGTTGATGTAGAGCGCGATGTCCTTGTCGGGATCCTCGGACTCGAGGTGCAGCAGCTGGGCCATGACGACGTTGGCGATCTCGTCGTTGACCGGCGTGCCGAGGAAGATGATCCGCTGCTGGAGCAGGCGCGAGTAGATGTCGAAGGCGCGCTCACCCCGGTTCGTCTGCTCGATGACCGTCGGGATGACGTAGTTGTCGGGCGAAGGCAGGCCGAACCCGCCGGGGATCAGATCGCTGCGGTCCACCAGGGGCTCCTCGCGTCGGTGTCGAACCGGTTCGGTCCTGTGCCCGGGAGCGTACCGACGTACCCGCCACCCACCGCGAGCCTTCGTGGGGTCCGCTCAGCCTCCCACTGCGGCCGGGGCCGGGCGAGCGGG
>PWEU01000135.1 GCA_003554005.1 Nitriliruptoraceae bacterium | reverse complement strand
GCGCCGTGGCCCCGCCGGGGATCGGATGGAGCATCGGCGTCTCCACCTCGACGTAGCCGCGCTCGTCCAGCTCCGCGCGCAGCGCCTTGAGCACCCGGGAGCGCAGCTCGAACACCCGGCGAGCGTCGGCGTTGACCACCAGGTCGAGCTCCCGCTGACGGAACCGCGCCTCGGTGTCGGACAGCCCGTGCCACTTGTCGGGCAGGGGTCGCAGCCCCTTCGACAGCAGGGTCAGGGTGGTCGGCTTGACCGACAGCTCCCCGGTCTTGGTGGCGACCACCTCGCCCTCGGCGCCCAGCCAGTCACCGACGTCGAGGCGGGCCAACAGCTCCCGAGAGGCCCCGTCGAGCGCGGCCCGGGGGCAGAACAGCTGGAGGTCCACGCCGTCCTCGCGCAGGACGAGGAAGGTGAGCTTGCCGAGCCGGCGGATGCTGACGATGCGGCCCGCCACGGCCGCGGCATCTCCGGGGTCGGTCTGAGCCTCGAGGTCGGGGTAGCGAGCCCGCAGCTCTTCGAGCGTCGAGGTGGGAGCGAAGCGGACCGGGTACGGATCGACCCCGGCGGCGCGCAGCTCGGCGACCTTGGCCCGGCGGGTGGCGATGATCTCATCGAGCTTGGAGCCGCCACCCCCGGCGGGGTCGGCGCTCGCCTCGTCCGACGTCCGCGCGGCGCCCGGCACGTCGCCCTGGTCGTGGTCGTCCGGGTGCACGTCGGGTCCTCCTGGCGAGGTCGGGGCAGCGGGGGCAGGCTCGGCCGCGGACCGCAACGCTACTCGCGTGCGCGGTCCGGCTGGTGCGGGGCCCGGAGCCGGCCAGCCCTGACCGCCTCGCGACCCCGGCACCACCACCGAGGCAGCAGCGTGGCAGGAACCCGGCCGCGCCTGTCCGGCTGCCGTCACCGCACCCGGCGACGGCGGTCACGACGGTCACGACGGTCACGACGGTCACGACGGTCACGCTCGCCGCCGAGCGATCACCGCAGCAGCCCTTCGCGCGGGCCGGCGGCACGCTCAGCGCACGTTGCGTTCCCACACCAGCCGGAGCCCCTTCAGCGTGAGGGCGGGATCGTGGTGGTCGATCGTGCCGCAGTGCTCGAGCACCAGCTCGGCCGTCCCACCGGTCGCCACGGTCGTGACCCCCTGCCCGAGCTCGAGGCTGATCCGGCTGACCATCCCGTCGACCAGAGCGGCCGCGCCGTAGACGATGCCCGACTGCAACGCCGAGGTGGTGGATCTCCCGACCGGTGATGCCGGCGCGACCGGCTCGACGGTTGGCAGCCGGGCCGCCCGCTCGACCAGGCCCTCGGCCCCGGTCATGACCCCCGGGGCGATCGCCCCACCGATGAACGCGCCGGTCGTATCGACCGCGTCGAAGCTGACGGCGGTCCCGAAGTCGACGACGATCGCCGGTCCCCCGTACAACGCGCTGACCGCCACCGCGTTGGCGATGCGGTCCGCCCCCAGATCCTGGGGGTGGTCGTGGCGGATCGCGACCCCGGTACGCACCCCCGGCTCGATCACGATCGGCCGGTACCGACCGGGCAGCTCCCGGCTGAACAGCGCCCGGAACCGCTCCGTCACGGTCGGCACCACCGAACCGATCACCACCCCGGTCACGTCGCCGTCGAGCTCCAGCCCGACGCGGGACAGCAGCCCGGCGACCGTCAGGGTGTACTCGTCGATGGTGCGTGACACCGAGGTCGACAGGGTCCACCGGTGCTGCAGCTGCTCCCCGGAGAACAGGCCGAGCACCGTGGAGGAGTTGCCCACGTCGACCGCCAACAACATCCGTGCCCTCCGCGTGCTCGCGTGCCGGCGAACCTACTCCCCACCGACCCCGACGCGGTGACTAGGGTCGCCACCATGGAGCTGTACATCGTCGGGGGTGGCGGTCACGGGTCGGACGTGGCCGACCTGGCGCTGCGGTGCCAGATCACCCCGGCCGGGGTCGCCGACGACCGCAGGGTCCGCGACGGCCGCTTCACCGAGCGGGGCATCCCGGTGACGGGCACGATCATGGACGTGCCGGAACACGCCCGGTTCACCTTCGGGGTGGGCATGTCCGACGTGCGGCAGAAGCTCGCCCCGCGCGTCCCCTGCCCGGCGGCAGATCCCCTGGTGGACCCGAGCGCCGTGGTCTCACCCACGGCCCGGCTCGGACCCGGCACCCAGGTGTTCTGGCAGGCCGCGGTGTCGCCGCTGTGCGTCCTCGGCGAGCACGTGCTGGTCGGCCACGGCGCCGCCGTCGGCCACGACACCGTGCTCGAGGACCTGGTCTGCGTCCTGCCCGGTGCACGGATCGCCGGCGACGTGGTGATCGGCGAGGGCACCTCGGTCGGCGTGGGCGCCCTGGTCCTGCGGGGGGTACGCATCGGCGCTCACGCCCACATCGGTGCCGGCGCCGTGGTCAGCCGCAGCGTGGAGCCGGGCGGCGCAGTCGTGGGACCGCTCTCCCGGGAGCCCTGAGCCGACGGCTCAGCCCGCGGCGTCGAGGAGCCGCTCCTCGTCCTGCACGTCCCCCACCTCGACGTTGTCGATCAGCCGCACCGGACCGACGTTGGCCGCGACCGCCACCACCACGACGTCGTCGGGCGCCAGCGGACCGGTGACGGGCTGCAGACCGTCGGGATCGACCACCTCGAGGTAGTCCACCTCGACGCCCGGTACGTCGAGCACCTCGAGCGCGGCCTCGCGCAGCGTCGCCACCGGGAGCTCCTCACCCGCCGTCCGCGCCCGCCGCGCCGCCAGCACCGCGGCCCGCAGCGCCCGGGGCAGCGCCCGCGCCGAGCCCCGCTCCTCGACCGATAGGCGCCGGTTGCGGCTGGACAGCGCCACCCCGTCGGGCTCGCGCACCGTGGGCGCGGCCACGGGCTCCACGGGCAGATCGAGGTCGGCGACCAGTCGCCGCACGATCTGCAGCTGCTGGCGGTCCTTGCGGCCGAACACGGCGAGGTCCGGCTCCACGAGGTTGAGGAGCTTGACCACCACCAGACCGACCCCGTCGAAGTGCCCGGGTCGGGAGGCGCCGCAGAGGTGGTCGTCGAGCCCGGCGACCCTCACGCTGGTGGCCGGTGGCCGCGGGTAGAGCTCGCTGGCCGCGGGGGCGAACACCAGCGTCGGCGCCGCCGCACCCAGCCCGGCCAACGCCCGCTCGTCACCGGCCAGGTCCCTCGGGTAGGCCGCCAGGTCGTCGTCGCGGTCGAACTGGGTGGGGTTGACGAAGATCGAGACCACCACCTCGTCGGCCTGCTCGGCGGCGAGCCTGACCAGCGCCAGGTGTCCCTCGTGGAGGGCGCCCATGGTCGGTACGAAGCCGATCGTCGCCCCTGCGGCACGCAGGGCCGCGACCCGTGCGCGCAGCTCGGCGATCGTCGTCACCCGTTCCATGTCGTCACCCCCTCGCGGCGGGCCCCGCACCCGGGTCACCGCCGACCAGCAGCTCGTCGAGCACGGCCGCGACCTCGGACCCCAGGCTCGGCCGGACCGGCTCGAGGGTGGCCAGCGCCAGGGCACGGTAGGCGGGCAGCAGCTCCGGGAGGTCGGCGGCGAGCCGCTCCAGGTGGGCAGCGACGGTCCCGACGTCCCCGCGGACGATCGGGCCGGTCAGAGCCGCGGCCCCGACGGTGGCCGCGTTGTCGACCGAGGCGTGGGCCAGCGGGGCCAGGAACGCCGCCGGGTCCTCGACGCGGGCCGACAGCAGCAGCCGTCGGGCGGCGACGACCGCGGCACCCACCGCGTTGGACGCCAGCGCCAGCGCCGCGTGGTAGGTCACCCGAGCGTCATCGGCGACCTGGTGGGGGTTCCCGCCCAGCGCGACCACCAGCTCGTCGGCCCAGGCGCGGTCCGCTGGTCCGGTGGTCACCGCCCAGGCCACCCCGACCAGCAGGTCAGGATCGATCGCGCCAGCCGGGATGGTCATCGCCGGATGGCAGGCGGCCACCCGCGCCCCCGCCAGCTGGGCGCGGCGCAGCACCTCGAGCCCGCGGGAGCCGGCGACGTGGACCACCCGCTGCTCGGGTGCGACCGCATCGGCACGCACGAGTCCGTCCACCACCGGCGCGATGGCGTCGTCGGGGACGGTGAGCAGGACGAGATCGGCACCGACCACCGCCTCGGCGGGGTCGGCGAAGGTCCGCAGCCCAGCCACCTTGGACGCCAGCGAGGTCCGCGACGCCTCCCGGCCACCGGCGACGGCCGCGACGCGCCAGCCGGCCCGGGTGCCGGCGGCCGCGAGCAGACTGCCGACCCGCCCGGGCCCGATGAGGGCGACCCTCATCCCGCACCGCCGTCGCCACCACCGTCGGCCCGCTCTGTCGGCCCGGTCGGCCCGGTCGGCCCCGTCGGCCCGGGGTCGCGCGCGACCTCCACGTCGCTCCAGCCGGGACGGACGAAGCCCGCGGGCGGCCCGCTCGGGCCCTCGGGCCGCGCGAGCCGGCCGCCCGGCACGTCCTCCAGCCGGACCTCCAGTTCGATGTCCTCGATCGGCGCGAGCGCCGCCAGGGCCCCGGTCAGTCGCTGGCCACCGGGCAGCACCCCACCGGGGAGCACCTCGAGCAGCGGGACGAGCACGAAGGCCCGCTCGGTGATGCGGGGGTGAGGTAGCACGAGCCGCTCGGTGTCCAGCTCCACCTCGCCGAGCAGCAGGAGGTCGATGTCCAGCGGTCGCGGCCCCCATCGCACCTCGCGGTCCCGGTCGCGCCCGAAGGCGGCTTCGATGAACTGCAACTCGTCGAGCAGTTCCAGCGGCGACAGCGAGGTGACTCCGACCACCGCGAGGTTGAGGAAGTCGTCCTGGGGCACCGCACGGGGGTCAGGTGGCGCCGGCCAGGGCGGGGTCCGGTACACGCCCGAGACGTCGGTGACGACCACGCCGTCGAGGTCGTCGATCGCGTACACGGCGGCGGTCAGGGTCTCCAGCGCGTCGCCGACGTTCGCGCCGAGCCCGAGGGCGAAGGTCTCGCTCACGCTCGCACCCGCCGGATCGTGACCGACACCTCGGCGGCCACCACGGGCACGGGCGCGGCGGGCTTGTGCACGGTGACCTCGACGGCCTGGACCCGCTCGTCCTCCAGGCAACGGGTGGCGATGCGCTCCGCGACGGTCTCGATCAGGTCGGCGGGTGGACCGGTGACGATCGCCGCGACGTCACCGGACAGGCGGCCGTAGTCGACGGTGTCGGCGAGGTCGTCCGAGGCCCCGGCCGCCGACAGGTCGACGCCGAGCGACACATCGACCGTGAACCGCTGGCCGAACTCGCGCTCGTGGGGCAGCACGCCGTGGTGGCCGAAGGCCTCGATACCGGGGATCGTGATGCGGTCCACGCTGCGCTCCTCGAGGTCACGACGGTACGTCACAGGGGTGGCTGATCGCGTGCGCGAGGGTGACCGCTCGGACCGTCGCCGCGACGTCGTGCACCCGCAGCAGACGAGCACCGCGGTCGACGGCCAGGGCCGCCACGCTGAGCGATCCCTCGAGCCGGTCGTCGGGCCCGGCCCCACCGGTCAGGTGGCCGATGAAGGACTTGCGGGAGGCCCCGAGCAGCACCGGCCGCCCGAAGGAGGTGAAGGTCGAGAGCTCGCGGAGCAGGGCCAGGTTGTGCTCCAGCCGCTTCCCGAAGCCGATGCCCGGGTCCAGCACGACCCGCTCCGGGGCCACCCCCCGGGCCGCGAGCCGATCCAGCCCGACGTCGAGCGCGTGGTGCACCTCGGCGACGACATCGAGGTAGCGCGGATCCCGCTGCATCGTGCTCGGGGTCCCCTGCAGGTGCATCAGCACGTAGGGGATCTCGGTCGCGGCGACGGTCTCCAGCAGGACGGGGTCCAGGGCACCGGCGGAGACGTCGTTCACCAGGGCCGCGCCCGCCTCGATGGCTGCCCGAGCGACGGCCGCCTTGGTGGTGTCGATCGACACGATCGCCCCCGCAGCGGCCAGCTCCCGCACCACCGGCAGGACGCGCCGCAGCTCCTCCTCCAGCGCGACCGGCTCCGCCCCCGGTCGCGTCGACTCCCCACCGACGTCGATCACGTCGGCGCCGGCCTCCAGCAGCGCGCTCGCGGCGGCCAACGCGGGTCGTGGGTGCTGTTCCGGGTGGTAGGCGGCACCGCCGTCGGAGAACGAGTCGGGCGTCACGTTCAGGATCCCCATCACCACGGGCCGGCTCGCGGTCGGGAGGGTCCCGGCGGGGGTCTGCAGGTCCGGCGGCGGTTGTCGCCAGCCCGCGAGCCGGCCATCGAGGTGATCGGCCAGCCTCGGGTCCGTGGTCGCCAGGGCCTCGCGCAGCCGCGAGGCCGGTGCCGTGAGCCGCAGGAGCGCCGCTTCGGGTCGGGAACGCGCGACGTCGACCGGGACCGCCGCCAGCAGCCGGTCGATCACCTGCCGCTCGCCGTACACCTCGATGTCGACCGGGCCCGCGACCTCCCAGGCGGTGGCGTCGCGCACGCGGAGCGAAGCCCGTGGCACCGCTTCGGTCATCCGGCCCTCCGCCCGATCGCTGCCCCCGCGAGCACCGCATGCTACGGCGAGCGTTGCACCGCCGTGTGCGGCCGGTAGAGCGGCCGCACGCTCGAGGCGCTCACGACCCCCGGTCCGTCCGCCGCCGGCCAGGCCTGATGCGGTGGCCCGACGCGGGGGCCCGACGCGGTGGCACCTGGCCCTGGCCAGCTGTGGCGCTGGTCAGCCCTTGAGCAGGGTCATCGCCTCGGCGCGGGTCTTCGGGTCGTCGCGGAACTTCCCGCGCACCGTCGAGGTCACGGTCTGCGCACCGGGCTTGCGGATCCCCCGCATCTCCATGCAGAAGTGGCGAGCTTCCACCACGACCATCACCCCACGGGGGTCCAGCGCACGCTCGAGCGCGTCGGCGATCATCGCCGTCATGCGCTCCTGCAGCCCCGGTCGCTTGGCGCAGACGTCAACGAGGCGCGCCAACTTCGACAGGCCGGTGACCTGTCCGCTGGCGTTGGGGAGGTAGGCGACGTGGGCGTGACCGGTGAAGGGCACCAGGTGGTGCTCGCGCATCGAGTGGAACTCGATGTCGCGCATCATCACGATCTCGTCATAGGCCTCGTCGAAGGTGACCGACAGCACGTCGGCCGGGTCGACGAGCAGCCCCGCGAAGATCTCGTCGTACTCACGGGCGACCCGGGCCGGGGTGTCGGCGATGCCGGGACGGTCGGGGTCCTCCCCGATCGCCTCGAACAACAGCCGCACGGCCTGCGCGATCTTCTCGTGATCGAAGGTCCGGGAGGGCTCGATACCGGTGATGTGACGCACCCGGCGCTGCGACGCGGCGATGCTGTCGGCCCGTTCGGCGGCGAGCCCCTCGAGGTCGTCGTCGAGATGGGGCTCGATCCCGTTGGTCGTGTGGGGCAGTGGGTGCACGCTCACGTGTGATCTCCTCCGTGGTGAGCGGCCCGCCCCACCATCGGGGGCGCCGTCTCCGGGCCGCGCGCTCAGCCCTGCTTCGACGCCGACGTCGAGGTGGACGGCTCCGCGCTCTGGTCCGCGGTCTGCCCGTGCGCCTGCGCGTGGCCGTTGCCGTGACCGTTCCCGTGGCCGTTGCTGCCCCCCCGACTGCGACGCAGCCGTTCGATCACGGCCGCGGGATCGTCGATCGAGGGCACCGTGAGCGCCCGGCTGGGACGGTGGTGGACCGGGTCGAAGACCTCGGCGAGGAGCGCCCCGTCGACGGTCTCGACCTCCAGCAGCTTGCCCGCCAGCGACTCGAGGACATGGTCGTTCTGGACCAGGATCTCCAGCGCTTCGTCGTGGGCCTCGTCGAGCAGCGACCGGACCTCCTCGTCGATCTGCTGGGCGACCTGCCCGGAGTAGTCCGGTTGGTGACCGAACTCCTTGCCGAGGAAGGGCTGAGAGTCCTTCTGGCCGAGGGTGATCGGCCCGAGCAACGTGCTCATCCCGTACTGCGTGACCATCTCCCGGGCGGTAGCGGTGGCCTTGCGGATGTCATCACCGGCGCCGGTGGTGATGTCGCCGACCTTGAGCCCCTCGGCGACCCGGCCACCCATCATCACCGCCAGTCGGTCGATCAGCTCCGAGCGGGAGATCAGGTACTTGTCCTCGGTCGGCAGCTGCATGGTGAAACCGAGCGCCTGCCCGCGGGGGATGATCGTGATCTTGTGCACCGGATCGGCGTTGGGCAGGGCGTGTCCGACGATGGCGTGACCCGCCTCGTGGTAGGCGACCGTGCGCTTCTCGTTCTCCGACATCAACCGGGTCTTGCGCTCCGGACCGGCGATGACCCGCTCGATCGACTCCTGGAGCTCTGCCATGTCGATCTCCTGCTTGCCGCGCCGGGCGGCGAGCAGGGCACCCTCGTTGACGAGGTTGGCGAGGTCGGCCCCGGTGAAGCCGGGGGTGGAGCGGGCGAGCACGCCGAGATCGACGTCGTCGCCGAGCGGCTTGCCTTTGGCGTGGACCTCGAGGATCGCCTCGCGCCCGATGAGGTCGGGGCGGTCCACCACGATCTGACGGTCGAAGCGGCCGGGGCGGAGCAGCGCCGGGTCGAGGATGTCGGGCCTGTTGGTGGCGGCGATGAGGATCACGGCCGTGCGGACGTCGAAGCCGTCCATCTCGACCAACAGTTGGTTCAGCGTCTGCTCGCGCTCGTCGTGACCGCCGCCCATGCCGGCACCACGGTGGCGCCCGACGGCGTCGATCTCGTCCATGAAGATGATCGCCGGGGCGTTGGCCTTGGCCTGCTCGAACAGGTCGCGCACGCGTGAGGCGCCGACCCCGACGAACATCTCCACGAAGTCCGAGCCGGAGATGGAGAAGAACGGGACGCCGGCCTCACCGGCGACGGCGCGGGCCAGCAGGGTCTTCCCGGTCCCCGGAGGGCCGTAGAGCAGGACACCCTTGGGGATCTTGGCGCCCATGGCCTGGAACTTCTGGGGGTTCTCGAGGAACTCCTTGATCTCCCTGAGTTCCTCCACGGCGGACTCGGCGCCGGCGACGTCGGAGAAGGTGACCTTCGGGGCGTCCTTGGAGACCATCTTGGCCTTGGACTTCCCGAACTGCATCACCCTGCCGCCACCGCCCTGCATGTTCTGCATCAGCAGGAAGAAGATCCCGAGGATCAACACGAAGGGGATCACCGTGGCCAGGATCTGGACCAGCGCACCGGTCTGTTCGGCATCGAACTGGACATCGGCGATCAGGCCCTGGTCGATCCAGCGGCGCAGCTGGTCGCCGTTGATCTCCGAGTTGTAGACCGTCGTGAACGCGACCGTCGAGCCACCCGAGCGGCGCTCGCCTTCGATCGACTCCGAGCGGTTGCCGATGGTGGTGACGGTGAGGTCCTGGTTCTGGAGCTCTCCGCCTTCCACCGCCGCCTGGAACTGGCTCCAGGTCAGCTCGGTGGGTGCGGTGGCCGACGCGAACACGCCGAACCCGATCCACATCGCCGCGACCAGCGCGATGACCCACGGCAGTGGGCCGCGCAGCAGACGCTGTGTTGGCTTCTCGTTCGCCACGGAACCACCTCTCGGGGCCGATGCGGGCGGTCGTCGGGGGTTTGACGACACGTGGGAGGCACCCTTGGCAAGGGTTCGATGCTACCAGTGGACCAGGCCTGCTCCCCGGGGCGTTCCTCCCTGCGCGCGCACGGTGGGCGCACCCCCCCTGGCCAGCAGCATCAGCCGCCGTAGGCCTCGGGCTTGAGGGTGACGATGTCGTTGAGGCCCCGGTAGTGCTCGGAGAAGTCGAGGCCGTAGCCCACCACGAACACGTCGGGCACCTCGAACCCGACGTAGCGGATCCGCAGATCCACCTCACGTCGGGAGGGTTTGGTGAGCAGGGACAGGACCTCGACCGACGCGGGCTTGCGGGACCGCAGGTTCTTCAGCAGGTAGTCGAGGGGGAGGCCGGAGTCGACGATGTCCTCCACCACCAGCACGTGCTGGCCCTCGATCTGCGTGTC
This sequence comes from Nitriliruptoraceae bacterium, assembly GCA_003554005.1. Lineage (GTDB taxonomy): Bacteria > Actinomycetota > Nitriliruptoria > Nitriliruptorales > Nitriliruptoraceae > T1Sed10-7. The sequence continues at coordinate 3,421 of PWEU01000135.1, read as the reverse complement.
GAGGTCCTTGAGGATGCGGACCACACCCGAGGATGTCGTCGCCGAGCCGTAGGACGACACCGCCATGAAGTCCACGGCAGCCGGGATGCCGAGCCGTCGATGCAGGTCGGAGACCACGAAGATCGCGCCCTTGAGCACGCCGACCAGCAGCAGCTCCCGGCCGGCGTAGTCCCGGTCGATCTCCGCGGCCAGCTCGTCGAGCTTCGCGGCGATGTCCGCGGCCGGGATGAGGACGTCCTCGATGTTGGTTCGGTACTCGTCGGGGATACGCGCGTTGGCAGACGCGTCGGACATGATGTCGGTTCCCGTCGCAGCGGAGTCCTGGAGCCACCGCACCGGCGGTGGGGTACGCAGCGTAGTCGCGCGGCCACGCCAGCGGCCTGTCCGGCGGGGCGGCCGGACGGCGCCACGGACCGGCCGGGCGGCGCGACGGACCGGCCGGGCGGCGCGACGGACCGGCCGGACGGCGCGACGGACCGGCCGAGCTGCGCTAGGGACCGGCGGGCCCGTCACGGACCAGGGCGAGGGCGATCCTCGGCTCCCTGCGTCCATCGGCGGCCAGGGCGCCGTCCACCGCGAACCCCGGCAGCCACACCACTCGCTCACCGCTGACCACAACGGGCCAACGGTCCCGGAGCGTTCGGGGCAGGTGGGCGTCCCGCAGCACCGCAGCGACCCGGCGGGTGCCCGCGATCGTGCGGATCCGGTCGCCCGGCTGCGGCGGGCGGGCATGGAGGCCGCTCGCGAGGTCGGGCAGGGCGATCTGCACCCGGTCCCGCCGCCCACCGGTGGGCACCAGCAGTCGGTCCGCGGGCACCGGCACCGGCGACCACACCGCCGGGATCCCCAGGGGCAGCTGGTCCTCGCGACCGCGGTGGTCGGGGTCGCTGTCAGCGGTCCGGACCTCGATCGCGGCGTCGAGCTCCGGCCAGCGCGTCCTCCCCGGCAGCTCGAGAGGGCGAGGTGGTGGCAGTGGCGCGGTCACGGGCGCGAACACGAGCACGGCCCGGGTGACCTCGAGCTGGACGGCCCCCGGCAGCGTGCAACGGGTCCCCGGCTCCGCAGCCAGCACGCGGGCCACGGTGTCCGAGGAGGGGGGCTGCTGGAGATGCGGCGCCAGGGCGTCGCGCACCCGACGCCGGGCCAGGGCCGGATGAGCGCGGCGCAGCGCCGGACGCTGCAGCACGGTGACCCGGCCGAGGGTGGCCATCGGTACGGCCGGCCGGGCCGCGGCATCCAGCGCGTCGGCATCGTCGTGGGCGAGGGCCGCCAGCCGGGTCAATGCCCCGACGGGGTCCGGGGCCACGTGGACAAGAGCCGGCAGGACCCGGTGACGCACCACGCTGCGACGCACCGCGGGGTCGTCGTTGGAGGCGTCGTGGGCCGCGGGGATCCCCTCCCCCGCCACGAACCCGTGCACGTCGGCGCGACGCAGCCGGAGCAGCGGCCGCAGCAGCCGACCCTGGCTCGGGCGCATCCCCGCCAGTCCGTCGTTGCCGGTGCCCCGGGCCGCCCGCAGCAGGACCGTCTCCGCCTGGTCGTCGGCAGTGTGGCCGAGCAGGATCGCGACCGCCCCGACCGTGTCGGCGACAGCGTGCAGAGCGGCGTAGCGCACGGTGCGAGCGGCGGCTTCGGGGCCCCCGGCTCCGGCGGGGACCTGGACCGCTTCGCTGCGGCACGCCGCGCCGAGCCAGGCGCCGTGCTGGAACACCAGGCGCCGCTCGGCGTCCTCCACCTCGGTGTCTCTGAGCCCGTGGGCGACGTGGACGAGTGTCAGGCGCAGGTCGTCCCGGGCCTCGGCGACGAGGAAGACCAGCGCCGTGGAGTCGGGGCCGCCGGAGCACGCCACCACCACCGCAGCGGCTTCCTCGAGGTGGCGGAGGGCATTGGCCACCTCCGCGACCAGCGCCGGACGAGACTGACCGGCCGGCAGGGCGGCGACCGGACCTTCCCTCACGTCCCGCTCACCCGCGCGAGCCACTCGTCGGGGTCGGTGATCTCCGCGGCCCGCGGCAGGAACTCCGGTGCGGCGAAGGCGCGGTTGAGCCCGTCGGTCCCGGCGTGGTCCAGCACGTGGTTGACGAACACCTCACCCTCGCGGTACTGACGGCGCTTCATCTCGAGCCCGGCGACGGCGGTGAGGACCTTGGAGGTCACGTCGCCGTGACGGGAAGCCAGCGCTTCGCGCACCCCGGCGGGATCGTCGACCAAGCCGTCGGTCGCCCCGTACATGGTCGCGTTGCCGTGGCCCTCGAGCAGGCTCATCAGGCCCTGGGCCTCGTCGACCACCTCGACCTGCTCATCGGTCAGGACGGTCTCCAGCAGGGGCCTGAGGTCGCCCGTCTCCTTGGCAGCGGCGATGGCGCCGGACAGGCGCGGCAGCAACTCGGCGAGCTGGTTGCCATCGATGCGGGTGTGGTGGAGGTACCGCTCGACCAGGCCGCGCAGGTGGTCCCCGAGCCAGGGGGTGGCGTCGAACTGCAGGCGGTGCGTGACCTCGTGCAGGACCACGGTGCGGCGGATGTCACCGGCGACCCGACCGTGGTCGTCAGCGAGGTCGAGGAGGTTGGGGCCCACCACCAGCAGCTGGCCGGTCCCGGCTCCGGCCAGCGGCAGGACGAACTGACCGAGCACCTTGGTCGAGAGCAGACCCAGCAGCCCGCCCAGCTGGATCCCGAGCACCCGCCGGCTGGCGTTCGGCCGCTGCTCGAGCCGCTCCCGGAGAGGTTCGAACGCGCCGGCGACGACCTCCAGGTTGGTCCTCACCCACGCCGTGCGACCCACCACGCTGACCTTGGTCGCCGGAAGGTCACGACCAAGGTCGGTATAGCGACGTGCGGCATCGTCGATCCCCGGCAGCTCCGCGTGGACGTCGGCCCGGAGCGCCGCGATCCGGTCGGGGTCGGCACGCTTGGCAGGCGCGACCAGGCTGGCCGTACGCAGGGCCGTGCGCAGGTCGATCAGCGGACGACGGGCGGCCGGGTCGACCCCGGGGGCGCCGTCGGCGCGGTCAGCGGGCTCTTGGCTCAGGTCGACGCCCGATCCTTCGATGGCGGCGCCACGCGGAAGCGGGAGATCAGCAGCAACAGCACCAACCCGATGAAGCCGAGCGCCGTCAGCAACCAGGCCGCACCCCACGTGAACGGGGTCTCGCGGTCGCCGTAGTCGCCGAGGTCACGCGCGGGGTTCTCCTCCGCGTCGCGTGGCGCCGGCTCGGGGCCGACAGGCTCGTCATCGACCGCCAGGACGATCCTGTCGGCGCCGGAACCGGGGACGTCCGGTGCGCTGTCCGCGAGAGCCAGGCCGGGCAGCAGCGCCAGCACGCCGAGCACGGCGACGAGCAGCGCGGTCAGGCGACGCATCGCGGGCACCTCCGGGTCGGACGGAAGGAGCGGGATCGTGCGGCGGGATCCCTTCGGGG
>PWEU01000243.1 GCA_003554005.1 Nitriliruptoraceae bacterium | reverse complement strand
TGCTGTTCGTCGTGGACGGCTCCAAGGCGCTGTCGGCGGCGATCCCGGCGGTGTTCGGCGACCAGGCGCTGATCGGTCGGTGTCGTTTGCACAAGGAACGCAACGTCCTCGATCACCTGCCCGAGGCCCAGCACGCCTGGGTGCGTCGCAAGCTACGCGGTGCCTGGGCTAGGGCGGATGCCGACGACGCCCGCCGCGACCTCGAGGCACTCGCTCGGGCGCTGCAGCGCAAGCACCCTGGTGCGGCCGCCAGCCTGCGTGAAGGGCTCGAGGAGACCCTGACCGTCACCAAGCTCAAGATCGACGGCAGCCTGCTCAGGACGGTGTTCTCCACCAACCCCGTGGAGTCGATGATCGAGATCGTGCGCGAGCACGCGTCGAACGTGAAGCGCTGGCGGGACGGGGAGATGGCGCTGCGCTGGGCCGCCGCCGGGATGATCTGCGCCCAGGGCCAGTTCCGCCGCGTCAAGGGCTACCGGCAGCTACCCGGACTCCAGGACTCCTGGTGCCGTGAGGTAGTTCATGTGGTGCCGGGGTGGGGTTTGACGTTGTAGGTGAGCACGAGGTTGGTGCCGGGGTAGACGGTTTCGGTGTCGTTGAGTAGGTCGCAGATGGCGGCGAGTGCGCGGGTGCGTCGTGGGGCTGAGAGCGGGTTGAGCGTCACGTGGATGCGGCCGTCGGTGAGGTGGAGGTCACCGGCGGTGGTGAGCGCTTCGCGGATGAGGCTTCTGGCTTCGTCGTGGGCGCGGGCGTAGTGGTGGGTGAGGAGCCGGGCGAGGGCGGACTCGGTGTTGTAGGCCGCGATCCGGCAGGCGTGGGTGAGCAGCTTGGTTTCGGAGTCGAGCAGCCGGGCGTCGGGTGCGACGTCTTTCAGCGGGAGGCGGGTCGGGGTGTCGGCGGCGGCCTGGCGGGCGTCGGCGAGCTGGCCACGGACCTGGTCGAGGGTGGTGTCGAGCTCGTCGAGCGACCCCGACAGCTGTGGGGTGTTGCGGTGGCGGCCGAGGGTGGCCTCGCCGTCGGCCACGACCTGTTCGAGCTGGCGGACCTGCCGGTGGGCGGCCCGTTTCGCGGGGTTGGGCACGGAGCGGTCGGGGTTGTCGTCGACGGCGGTGTAGGTGTCGAGGGCGTCGAGGGCGAAGTGCTGCCGGGCGTAGCGGAAGTAGTTCTCCTGACGCCACCGGTTGAACATCCGTGCGGCGATCTCGGCGGTGTCCAGGTCCAGCCGTGAGGTCAGGATGTGGGTCTGGTGCCCGTCGGCGAGCCGGACGATCTGGCGCAGGGTGATGGTCTTGCGGCCGTGACGCCTCGCACCCGCCGCAGTCAGGCGGACACGAACCTTGCGGTCGGCGAGCTGCCACCGGTGGACGACCCCCCGCTCGTCGGTCCAGGTGTGTTCGGTGAACGCCGAGACCGGCTCGGGCCGGATCTTGCCCTTGCGGTAGGTGAGCAGATCGAACCCTTCACCGATCAGGTCGGCGAACAGGTCCGGGGACCACCCGCCCCGGTCGAACACGATGGTGGTGGGCCGTCCGTCGACCAGCTCACGAAGCTCTGGCATCAGCCGGCGGACCTCGGCTGCGGTGGAGGCGGACGGTGGGGCGATGACCGCGAAGATCGGGTCGCCATGCTGGTCTGACACCCAGGTTTCCAGGGTGGCGGGCATCGAGATCCGCATCCGGGCCACATGCGCTTTCGGGAGGCGGCGGGTGCCGTGGTAGGCGCGGACGTGCCCGTCGATGTAGCAGAACCCGACCGCCTCGGGGTGGGTGTCGACATGCCGGCGGGCGAGTGCGGCCATCAACTCGCCTGCCTGCCCACGGTCGGCCAACTCACCGAGCTTGCGGCGGATCGTGGAGACCTCCGGGGCACGGTCAAGGGCGAGGATGCGACCCAGATCGGCTGGGACCACCCGGGTGGCTCCCTCGGCCCGGGGTTCACGCAGCAGCGCGAGGAGCACCAGGGTGAGCAGCACACTGCGCAGCCCGTAGAAGCCGTTGGCCAGTTTGCCGTAGGTCGTCTCGGCAACCTGCAGCAGCCCCGTCGCCTCCAAGGTCGGCAAGGCGAGCAGGAGCCCGGCCAGCGGTAGCTGCCGACCTTCCGTGAACCGAGGTTCTGCCTCCTCGAGCTGTCCGAACCGGGCGGCCTGCCGCTCGTCGGTCCGCGGCGTCGGGGCCGGCACCACCGTCAGGACCTCACCCGTGACGTCGTCCTCGTTGCTGCTGGCGTCGTTGTCGCCCCGCAGCGACCGTTCACCCGCCCGCTCGCGGAGCACCTGCCGGACCGAGAACGACGACACCCCAACGGTCTCGGCGATCGCCGCTTGGGTGTGACCCTCAGCGTCGAGCGTGACGATCTGTTCAACGATCTCGACGGTGAGCTTCCATGCGCCCTTCGGGCCGGGCTTGGCCGGGACCAGACCGCCGATCCCGTGCCGTTGGTAGTCCCGGCACCAGCGCCACACCGTCTCCGGGGTGACCTTGAACGCCGCCGCGATCTGGACCCGTCTGGCGATCTTGGCGGTGGCCAGCTGCACCACCGCGAGCCGCCGGCCCGTCTCATCCCCGGCCTGCCACGACCACCACAGGGTCCCCCACACCCACACCGCCCCGCCCTGCTCGTCCACCACCAGACAGGCCGCGTCCCCGATCAGGGACGCCCCGTCCGGCGTCAGCGTCAACGGCATCTGTGCGGTCATCGCCACCATCCTGACACCCCTCCAGATCATCCCGAAACTTTAGAGGGATTATCTCATACCAGGGGTGTCGAAGCGAGCATCTCCGACCAGACAGAAACGCCGAGAACCCCCACTCAGACCCCAGATTTCAGCCGATACGACCTACCAGCCCGACATCACGGTGCAAGGAGTCCTGGAGTCATGCGTTGGCGTCCGTGAGGAAGTCGGCGAAGCGTTGACAGGGGCACGTGCAGGCTGGGCTATTGAGCCGCGAAACCCACTTTCGGGTGCCGACGCTGTCCAAATGAGCGGAAGGCCACACCG
>PWEU01000246.1 GCA_003554005.1 Nitriliruptoraceae bacterium | reverse complement strand
GTGGCACCGCACTGGGCGAGGAACACCTTCGCGTCCGCCCAGCCGGTCACCTCGGCGAGCCGCTCCGCCAGGGTCACCGCGGGCTCGGTCAGGAACAGGTTCGAGGTGTGGACCAGCGTGGTGGCCTGTCGGGTGACGGCCTCGGCCACGGCCGGGTGGGCGTGCCCGAGGCCGGTGACCGCGAGCCCCGACAGGAAGTCGAGCCAGGGCTGGTCGTCGGCATCGAACAGCACCGTGCCCTGGCCCCGCAGGAAAGTGGCCCTCGGGACCCCGTAGGTCGGCATCAGGTGGGCGGTCGCCCGTTCCATGAGCCCGGCCGTCGCATCGGCAGCTCCCGTCACGGTCACCTCGCCCCCCCCGCCGGTCGCGCCATCGCCGACCCGGACCGGGCCGTCATCGAGGAGGTGACCATCGTGCCGACGCCTTCGTCGGTGAAGATCTCGATCAGGACGGCGTGCAGGACCCGACCGTCCAGGATGTGGGCCTGGGGCACCCCGTCGCGGATCGCGCCGACGATCGAGCGGACCTTGGGCCGCATGCCCTCGTGGAGCTCGTCGGCACCGAGCATCTCGTCGAGGCGGTCCACACCCACCTCGCTCATCAGGGCCTGCTTCTCCGGATCGCCGAAGTCGAGGTAGAGCCCGGGCACGTCCGTGAGGTAGACGAGCTTGGAGGCGTGCAGCGCCGCGGCGATCGCCCCGGCCGCCAGGTCCGCGTTGACGTTGCGCTCGACCCCCTGGGCGTCCCGACCGACCGTGGCCACCACCGGGAGGAACCCGTCGGCCAGCAGCTCGTTGAGGTAGCGGGTGTCGACCCGCTCCACCTCGCCGACCAGGCCCAGGTCCTCATCGTGGGGGCCGACGGCGGGCCGGACCTGCAGGAGCCCCGCGTCGGTGCCGGCGACCCCGACCGCCGGTCCCCCGGCGTCGGTCACCAGCGACACGCCCTCGGGGTTGACCTTGCCGAGCAGGGCCATGCGGACCACGTCCATCATGGCGGCGTCGGTGACCCTGAGCCCACCGACGAACCGGGAGGCGACACCCAGCGAGCCCGCCAGCTCGCTGATCTGCGGCCCGCCGCCGTGCACGATCACCGGCTTGAGCCCGACGAAGTGGAGCAGGGCGACGTCGGCGGCGAAGGAGCGCTTGAGCTGCTCGTCGACCATGGCGTTGCCGCCGTACTTGATGACGACGGTCTGGCCGTGGAAGCGGGTGATCCACGGCAGGGCCTCACGCAGCACCGCGGCCTTCTCCTGGGCCGCCTCGACGCGCTCGGTTGAGACGTGGTCGGCGGTGGTGATGCGCCGGCCCCCGATCCTCGGCGCGACACCCGAGCCGGGGATGGACGGCACGGTCGGGTCGGACACGGTGGGCTCCTGCTCGCTGGTCACGTCGTGTACTCGGCGTTGAAGCGGACGTACTCCGGGGTCAGGTCGCAGGTCAGCATCGTGGCGCGCGCGTGCCCGCTGCCGACGTCGACCCCGATCTCGACCAGCGGGCGGTCCATCGCGACGGCGGCCTGGCCGCGGTCGAAGCTGGTGGCCACCCCGAACCGGCACACGGTGATGCCGGCGCAGGTGACCGGGACCCGCCGCGGGTCGAAGGCCACCCCGGCGCTGCCCATCGCCATCAGGATCCGGCCCCAGTTCGGGTCGGCGCCGTGGATCGCGGCCCGCACCAGTAGCGACGTCGCGATCGACCGTGCCAGGCGCTCCGCCTCGGCCTCGGTCGCTGCGTGCTGGACGGTGACCGCGGCGACGCGGCTCGCGCCCTCGCCGTCGGCGACGACCTGCTCGGCGAGGTCGGCACACACCGCGTGCAGGGCCCGGCCGACCACCTCGAGGTTGGGCGGCTGCTCGGCCTGACCGCTGGCCAGCAACGCCACGGTGTCGGAGGTGGACCCGTCACCGTCGACGCTGATGCGGTTGAAGGTGCGTCGGACCGTGCCCGTCAGCAGCCGCCGCGCCAGCGGCCCGGCCAGGGGCGCGTCGGTGGTGAGCACCACCAGCAGGGTGGCCATGGCGGGCTCGATCATGCCGACCCCCTTGGCCATGCCGCCCACCACGCAGCGCCCGCCGGCGTCGTCGGTCACCTCGAAGGCGACCTGCTTGGCGTGGGTGTCGGTGGTCAGCATCGCCTCGGCGGCCAAGGGCCCGCCGTCGGTGGCCAGCGCGTCGACCAGGGTGGGCATCGCGTCGAGGATCCGGCCCACCGGCAGCGGTACCCCGATCACGCCGGTCGACATCACCAGCACGTCCTCGACGGCGACGTCGAGGTGGTCCGCGGCGGCCGTGGCCAGCGCGAGGGTGTGCTCCGCACCGTGGGGCGTGCACACGTTGGCGTTGCCGCTGTTGATCAGCACGGCCTGAGCGGTCCCGTCGGCGGCGTGCCGCTCGGTGAGCAGGCAGGCGGAGGCCTTGACGAGGTTGGTGGTGGTGACGACCGCCGCACCGGCGGACGTGTCGGCCACGACCAGCGCCAGGTCCGGCTTGCCCGAGGGCTTGACCCCGCTGACCGCCCCACCGGCCCGCAAGCCCTGGGCGGCGGTCACGCCCCCGTCGATGGGCGTCAGGCCGGCACGGTCCTCGGGTCCCCAACCGGCGATCACGGGTACACCCCCACCGCGCTCAGGCCCACCGTCTCCTCCTCGCCGAGCATCAGGTTGGCGTTCTGGAGCGCCTGGCCCGCCGCACCCTTGCCGAGGTTGTCGATCGCCGAGGTGACCGTGACCCGCCCGGTGCGGGCGTCCACCACCGCGCTCAGCTGGCAGCCGTTCGAGCCGGCCAGCGCCTTGGTGTGGGGGAAGGCACCGGGGCTGAGCAGGTGCACGAAGGGTTCGTCGTCGTAGGCGTCGGCCAGGGCGTCCTGGACCTCGTCGGCACCGACGCCGTCGCGCAGGGTGCCGTAGCAGGTGGCGAGCAGCCCTCGGCTCATCGGCACCAGGTGCGGGGTGAAGCTGACGGCGCCGAGCTCGCCCGGCAGCCAGCGTTCGATCTCGCCGG
>PWEU01000024.1 GCA_003554005.1 Nitriliruptoraceae bacterium | reverse complement strand
GTGGCACCGCACTGGGCGAGGAACACCTTCGCGTCCGCCCAGCCGGTCACCTCGGCGAGCCGCTCCGCCAGGGTCACCGCGGGCTCGGTCAGGAACAGGTTCGAGGTGTGGACCAGCGTGGCCGCCTGCCGGGCCACCGCCGCGGTCACGGCCGGGTGGGCGTGCCCGAGGCTGGTGACCGCCAGCCCCGACAGGAAGTCGAGCCAGGGCTGGTCCTCGGCGTCGAACAGCACCGTGCCCTGCCCCCGCAGGAAGGTCGCCCTCGGGACCCCGTAGGTCGGCATCAGGTGAGCGGCCGCCCGCTCGACCAGCTCCGTCGTCGTCGCCCCGACCGCTCGCGTCGCGGTCACCGCGCACCCCCGGCGGGGCGCGCCATCGCCGCGCCGGAGCGGGCCGCGATCGACGAGGTGACCATGGTGCCGACGCCTTCGTCGGTGAAGATCTCGATCAGCACCGCGTGCAGCACCCGGCCGTCGAGGATGTGGGCCTGCGGCACCCCGTCGCGGATCGCATGGACGATCGAGCGGACCTTGGGCCGCATGCCCTCGTGGAGTTCGTCGGCACCGAGCATCTCGTCGAGCCGGTCCACCCCGACCTCGCTCATCAGCGCCTGCTTCTCCGGATCACCGAAATCGAGGTAGAGGCCGGGTACGTCGGTGAGGTAGACCAGCTTGGAGGCGTGCAGGGCCGCGGCGATCGCCCCGGCTGCGAGGTCGGCGTTGACGTTGCGATCGGCGCCGGTGGCGTCCCGACCGACCGTGGCGACCACCGGAAGGAACCCGTCGGCCAGCAGCTCGTTGAGGTAGCGGGTGTCGACCCGCTCCACCTCGCCGACCAGGCCCAGGTCCTCGCCGTGGGGGCCGACGGCGGGGCGGACCTGCAGCAGGCCCGCGTCGGTCCCGGCGACGCCGACCGCCGGTCCCCCGGCCTCGGTCACCAGCGACACGACCTCGGGGTTGACCTTGCCGAGCAGCGCCATGCGGACCACGTCCATCATGGCGGCGTCGGTCACCCTGAGCCCGCCGACGAACCGGGAGGCGACACCCAGCGAGCCGGCCAGCTCGCTGATCTGGGGTCCGCCGCCGTGCACGATGACCGGCTTGAGCCCCACGAAGTGGAGCAGGGCGACGTCGGCGGCGAAGGAGCGCTTGAGTTGGTCGTCGACCATGGCGTTGCCGCCGTACTTGATGACGACGGTCTGGCCGTGGAACCGGGTGATCCACGGCAGGGCCTCGCGCAGCACCGCGGCCTTCTCCTGGGCCGCCTCGACGCGCTCGGTGGAGACGTGGTCGGCGGTGGTGATGCGCCGACCCCCGATCCTCGGCGCGACCGTCGAGCCGGGCATGGACGGCACGCTCGGGTCGGACACGGTGGGCTCCTGCTCGCTGGTCACGTCGTGTACTCGGCGTTGAAGCGGACGTACTCGGGGGTCAGGTCGCAGGTCAGCATCGTGGCGCGCGCGTGCCCGGTGCCGATGTCGACCCCGATCTCCACCAGCGGCCGGTCCATCGCGACGGCGGCCTGGCCGCGGTCGAAGCTGGTGGCCACGCCGAACCGGCACACGGTGATGCCGGCGCAGGTCACGGTGACCCGTCGTGGGTCGAACGCCACCCCGGCGCTGCCCATCGCCATCAGGATCCGGCCCCAGTTGGGGTCGGCGCCGTGGATCGCGGCCCGCACCAGCAGCGACGTCGCGATCGCCCGTGCCAGGCGCTCCGCCTCGGCCTCGGTCGCCGCATGCTGCACGGTGATCGACGCCACGCGGCTCGCGCCCTCGCCGTCGGCCACGACCTGCTCGGCGAGGTCGGCGCACACGGCGTGCAGGGCCCGGCCGACCACCTCGAGGTTGGGCGGCTGCTCGGCCTGACCGCTGGCCAGCAGCGCGACGGTGTCGGAGGTGGACCCGTCCCCGTCGACGCTGATGCGGTTGAAGGTGCGGCGGACCGTGCCCGTCAGCAGCCGCCGCGCGACCGGACCGCCCAGCGGCGCGTCGGTGGTCAGGACCACCAGGAGGGTGGCCATGGCGGGCTCGATCATCCCGACCCCCTTGGCCATGCCGGCGACCACGCAGCGCCCACCGTCGTCGTCGGTGACCTCGAAGGCGACCTGCTTGGCGTGGGTGTCGGTGGTCAGGATCGCCTCGGCGGCCAGCGGTCCGCCGTCGGTGGCCAGCGCGTCGACGAGGCCGGGCATCGCATCCAGGATCCGCCCCACGGGCAGCGACACCCCGATGACACCTGTCGACATCACCAGCACGTCCTCCACGGCGACGTCGAGGTGGTCCGCAGCGGCCGTGGCCAGTGCCAGGGTGTGCTCGGTCCCGTGGGGCGTGCACACGTTGGCGTTCCCGCTGTTGATCAGCACGGCCTGGGCGCTGCCGTCGGCCGCGTGCCGCTCGGTGAGCAGGCAGGCGGAGGCCTTGACGAGGTTGGTGGTGGTGACGACCGCGGCACCGGCGGGCGCGTCGGCGACGACCAGCGCCAGGTCGGGCTTGCCCGAGGGCTTGACCCCGCTGACCACCCCGCCGGCCCGGAAGCCCTGGGCCGCGGTGACACCCCCCTCGATGGGGGTCAGGCCGGTGCGGTCCTCGGGTCCCCAGCCGGCGATCACGGGTACACCCCCACCGCGCTCAGACCCAGGGCCTCGTCCTCGCCGAGCATCAGGTTGGCGTTCTGGAGCGCCTGGCCCGCTGCCCCCTTGCCGAGGTTGTCGATCGCCGAGGTGACCACGACCCGTCCGGTGCGAGGATCCACCACCGCGCTGAGCTGGCAGCCGTTCGAGCCGGCGAGCGCCTTGGTGTGGGGGAAGGCGCCGGGGTCGAGCACGTGGACGAAGGGCTCGTCGTCGTAGGCGTCGGTCAGCGCGTCCTGGACCTCGTCGGCGCCGACGCCGTCGCGCAGGGTGCCGTAGCAGGTGGCGAGCAGCCCTCGGCTCATCGGCACCAGGTGCGGGGTGAAGCTGACGGCGCCGAGCTCGCCCGGCAGCCAGCGTTCGATCTCGCCGG
>PWEU01000110.1 GCA_003554005.1 Nitriliruptoraceae bacterium | reverse complement strand
TGGCGTGCGCCGCCAGGTCGAGCGGGTGGACCTCGCTCAGACCGCCACCTCGGCGCCCCACGGGGCTGCGGACTGCCTCGACGATGTAGGCTTCAGCCATCGGTTCCTCTTCCTGTTGTCGGTGCTGCTCGGTTCGTTGGATGCCGCCCCGGTCGGGCGGGGGTCACCGACCGGGACGACAGGTCTGTGTTCGCGGATCTCGTGGTCTGCGCGGCGGGATGAGCGGCCGGCAGGGTTGACCGTGACTGGTCGCGAGAGATGTCCGCGAGTCCGGGAACTGCTGGAGGCCCTCGGCTGCTCGGATCCGCGCGGTGCAGTCCGAAGCGCTGGCCGACGGGAGTCCATCCCAGGCCGCTGATCGGCTGTACAGCACGGTTCTCCCTCGTGCGCGACTGTGCCGGCATCTTAGACGCAGTCTGAGCCAAGCTCAAGTTTGCAAACACGCGCAAGATGCTGTCATACTCGTCGATAGGGAGTGGGAACGGTCCGACTATGCCCGTCTAATCGCTATTGAGGTGGTATCCATGGCACCTGAGAGCCAGAGTGCGGATCGATCCTCAGCGCCGCTTGCTGGGGTGCGTGTCGCTGAGTTCGGTAAGGAACTGAGTGTCCCGTACGCGGGGAAGCTGCTAGCCGATCTCGGTGCGACGGTGGTGAAGGTCGAGACCGCAGACGGCGGCGACCCGAGCCGTCGGTTCGGACCCTTCGCCGCATCGGGTGGCGGTGGTGAGTCCTCGGGCATGTTCGCCTACCTCAACACCGGCAAGCGCAGCGTCACCCGGGAGTCGATCGGCGCTGTCGGGGATGACTCGGACCTAGGCTCACTCCTGCAGTGGGCGGACATCGCCCTGGTGGACCGACCTTGGCTGCGCGCCGAGCCGGAGTTGGAACCGGGCCGGGCCGTCGAGCAGGCTCCCCACCTGGCCTTCGTGACCGTGACGCCCTACGGAACCACCGGCCCGTACGCCGACTGGCCGGCGACCGACCTCACGATCTCAGCGCTCTCGGGGATGTCCGTGGGCGTGGGCGAGCGAGACCGCGCTCCCCTGGTCATGCCGTTCTCCCAGTGCGAGATGAACGGTGGGCTGTTCGGTGCCCTGGCCGCGGTGAACGCGGTCATGGCGGTCCGCCGGGATGGGCGCGGACAGCATGTGGATGTCAGTACCGCGGACATCATGGCGAGCATGTTCACCGGCTACTTCCTGCCACGCTTCATCTATGGCGGAGGCCTGGTCGGCATCCGCGCTGGCCGCAACGGCGCCTCGATGCCGTATCCAGGCACGATCTTCCGGTCCGCGGACGGGCTCGTCCGTACCGACACACCCCAGGTCGCGCAGTGGATCCGGCTGGTGAAGTTGATGGGCACCCCCGAGTGGTCGAAGGAGCCCCGGTACCGCAACCGGCGGGCGATGCAGTGGGAGTACAAGCAGGAGTCCGATGCCCTGGTCGAGCCCTGGTTCATGGCTCGGACCAAGGAGGAACTGGGTGAGTTGTTCCTCGAGCACCGGTTGCCGTACGCGCCACTGCTGACCGCCGATGACATGGAGCACGATCCGCATCTCGCTGAGCGGGAAGCGATCGCCAGCCTGCCGACGTCGGACGGTACGACGCGCTTCTCCGCTCCCGCCGCTCCGTACCGCTTCTCAGGCCAGCGGCCCGCGTCGCACCCTGCCCCGACCCTTGGCAGCAGCGACGACGAGTTGCCCTCGCTGATCAGCTCCGAGCAGCCCGAGCGCGAGCTCCCGCCGACCGCAGACGACCGCGCTACGGCGGCTCCGCCTCTGCAGGGTTTCCGGGTCATCGACCTCGGCACGGCCTGGGCCGGCGGGCTCGCCGGCCGCCTCCTCGCCGATTACGGCGCCGACGTCCTCAAGATCGAGTCCTGGGTCCACATGGACGGCAGCCGCATGGGCAAGCCCATCGTCGTCGAGGACGATACCGGCGGCGACGAGGGGAAGTGGCCGGACCTCCAACCCGGCTTCCACGTCCACTCCCGCAACAAGCGCAGCATCACGCTCAACCTGAAGACCGATGCCGGCAGGAGCGTGCTGCTGCGCCTCGCGCGTGAGGCAGACGCACTCATCCACAACTTCCCTGCCGGGGTCATGGACCGTCTCGGCCTGTCAGAGGATGCCCTCCACGCAGCGAACGAGCGGTTGGTCGTGGTCGGACAGAACGTCGCCGGGTCCGAGGGTCCGAAGTCGGGGCTGATCGGCTACGCCGGAGCGGTCTCGGCGCTGTCCGGCCTGGCCAACTGGGTGGGGTACGAGGGAGAGGACCCCATCGGCATGTTCGAGGGGCTGTACGGCGACGTGGTGAGCGCGACGACGACGACGTTCGCCACCCTGGTCGGGCTGCTGGACCGTGATCTCCACCGACGTACCCACGCCAGCATCGACGTGTCGCAGTGGGAGGCCAGCCTCGCGCTCGCAGGCGAAGGGCTGATCGCCCAGAGCCTCGGTGGTGAGACCCCTGCCTCGGTCGGGACCCACCATCCGCGCTACTTCCCGCATGGCAACTTCGCCAGCACCGGCCACGACCAGTGGGTCGCGTTGGCGGTCCGTGACCCGAGGGAGTGGCGAGCGCTGTGCCGCCTCATCGGGCGCGAGGACCTGGCGCCCCTGGAGTCGGTCGAGGCCAGGCGGGAGCGAGCTGACGAG
This sequence comes from Nitriliruptoraceae bacterium, assembly GCA_003554005.1. GTDB lineage: Bacteria > Actinomycetota > Nitriliruptoria > Nitriliruptorales > Nitriliruptoraceae > T1Sed10-7. The sequence goes on along the minus strand of PWEU01000110.1, from coordinate 355 downwards.
GTCACGGACGCGATCGAGACCTGGAGCCGCGGGGTTGGCCCGGAGGAGGCGACCTACGCGCTGGTGGCCGCCGGGATCCCCGCGGCACCGGTGCTGAACATCGCCGACATCTTCGGCAACGAGCACTTCCGTGCCCGTGACTTGTTCATCGATGTGGAACACCCCCTGGTCGGGAGCGAGCCGATGACGGGTATGCCGTGGAGGATGTCGCGCACGCCCGGCCGGGTCTCGCGACGCGCCCCGCTCCTCGGTGAGCACACCGCGGAGGTCGTCAAGGGCATGGCCGGAGTCAGTGACGAGGAGTACCGCGGACTCGTCGATGCGGGCGGTATCGAGACCGGGCCGCCCGAGGGGC
>PWEU01000264.1 GCA_003554005.1 Nitriliruptoraceae bacterium | reverse complement strand
AGGCTCGTCGTGCGGTGGGGGCTCGTCGTGCGGTGGGGGCTCGTCGTGCGGTGGGGGCTCGTCGTGTGGTGGGGGCTCGTCGTGTGGTGGGGGCTCGTCGTGCGGCGGCGCTGATGGTGCCCAGCCGCTCGAGCCGAGCTCAGTCGGAGGGCAGCAGGGCGGCGGCGGCCGCGATGACGATGGCGAGCACGATCACCCCGGTCAGCGCGATCCCGATCCAGCCGAGCACCACCGCGAGCTGGCCGATGCCGTGGTCGACCACGCCCTTGCGCTGGGCCCCTTCCCGGACGCGTCGACCGATCCGTACCGACCAGAAGCCAAGGGGTGGCAGGACCGACACCGACAGGATCGCGATCGCCAGCGCGGCGATGGCCTCTTCCTGGAGCCGCCCCTCGGTGGACCCTCCTGAGGTTGGCACGTGGCCTCCTACGTCCGGCAGGCCTTGGACGGGTCCGCTGGCGCGGAGGGTAGTGATGGCACCCGCTCCAGCTGCCAGGGCACTCGACCCCGATGCTTGACGGCTGCGCCAGACGGCAACTAGCCTGAACAATGTTAGGTAAAACGAACAGTGATAGGCAACTTGTGGATCCTGTAGCGGGCACCGCCGGCACCGCCGGCACCGCCGGCACCGCTGGCACCGACATCCGGAGCCGCCGCCGAGCCCAGACCCGGGCGGAGATCCTGGACGCCGCCTGGCGCCTGGGCGCCCAGGACGGCATCGCGGGACTGTCCTTGAGGGAGCTGGCCCGCGAGGTCGGGATGCAGGCGCCTTCGCTCTACACCTACTTCGACAACAAGGCCGCGATCTACGACGAGATGTTCGCCGCGGGTTTCCAAGAGCTCGATGCCGCGCTCCACGACCTCGACGACCTCGACGTGGATGGGGACCCGGTCGAGGTCATCGCGGGCGCGATAGAGGTCTTCATCGCGTTCTGCCGCGACTCGGTGCCGCGGTACCAGCTGCTGTTCACCCGGGCGGTACCCGACTGGGAGCCGTCGCCGGAGGCCTACGCGGTGTCGGTCCGTTCCCTCGATCGGATGGCGCAGCAGCTGTCGGAGCTGGGGATCGAACGGCCCGAGCACCTCGACCTGCTGACCGCGCTGACGACGGGGATGGCCGCGCAGCAGCTCGCCAACGACCCCGACGGTGACCGGTGGCAGCGGCTCAGCCGGGCCGCGGCCGAGATGTTCATCGCCCACGTGAGGAGCTGACCCATGGACCTCGACACGGAGCGCTCGATCGACCAACTGACCCGGATCTCCCGGGGCACCGATGCCAGGGAGGTGGCCCTGGGGGCCTACGCGCGCCTGGCCGACCTGCTGGAACGGCTCGAGCCGCAGCACTGGGAGGCCCCGACCGAGTGCCCTGGGTGGGACGTCGCGGCGATGGTCGGCCACCTGATCGGGGCCGGGGAGGCCGGCGCCTCGCTCCGGGAGTCGCTGCGGCAGCAGTGGCACGGCAAGCGGCAGGCGGCCCGGTTCGGTGGGAACAGCCTGGACGCTGCCAACGACCTGCAGGTGCGCGAACAGGCGGCGCTCACGCCGACGGAACGCATCGCGGCGCTCAGGCAGGTCGCGCCACGGGCCGTTGCGGGCCGCCTGGGGCTGCCTCGGCCCCTGCGGCGGGTAGCAGTGCCGCTGGACGCCGGCGGATCCACGGCGACCGGGATGCCGTCGAGCTTGCGCCTCGGACAGTTGATGGACGTGGTCTACACCCGGGACGTGTGGTTGCACACGATCGACATCGCCCGCGCCACCTCGGTGGCCCACGAGCCCGATCCGCAGGTCGACGGCCGGATCGTGGAGGACGTCGTGGTCGAGTGGGCCCGGCGCCACGGCGAGCCCGTCACCCTGGTGCTCGACGGCCCGGCGGGAGGACGGTTCCGCCGGGGCTCGGGCGGGGCGGACCTCCACCTCGATGCCATCGAGTTCTGCCGGATCCTGTCGGGGCGGGCCGAGCCGACCGACGATGTTGTCGGTGCGGACGAAGCCGCGGCACGGCGCCTGCTGCTGGTGCGGCTGGTGTTCTGAGCCCGGCGCCGGCTGTGACGCCGTCACTGGCAGCGAGGTTCAGGGCAGCAGCGCACGCGCGAAGAACACGAGGTTGGCGGGACGCTCGGCGAGCCGACGTACGAAGTAGGGGTACCAGGCGGCCCCGTAGGGGACGTAGACGCACAGGTGCTCTCCGATCTCGATCAGGCGGTCCTGCACGTCCGGACGGATCCCGTACAGCATCTGGAACTCGTAGCTGTCGGTGGAGCGGCCGAGCTCGCGCGCATCTCGACGGATCGCACCGATCAGCCGGTGGTCGTGGGTGGCGAAGCGCGGGTAGGTGCCCGCCTCGAGCAGCTTCCGTGCGCAGTGATGGTAGGCCTGGTCGATGTCCTCACGGCGCTGGTGGGAGATGTCGGCTGCCTCGGCGTAGGCGCCCTTGCACAGTCGGAGGCTCGCGCCGAGCTCGTTGAGGCGGTCGATGTCCTCGGGGGTGCGGAACAGGGCGGTCTGGACCGCGCAGCCGACGTGGGTGTGACCCTCATCGTGCAGCGCCTCCACCAGCTCGATGGTGTGGTCGACGGTGGTGGCGTCCTCCATGTCGAGGGTGAGGTGCAGGCCAGCCTCCCCGGCTCGGGTCGCCAGCAAGGCCAGCCTGATGCGGGCGGCTTCGACGTCGTCGCTCGCCCCGAGTTGGCTGGGCTTGATGGAGATGCCGCTGGTGAGCTGCCCGGTCGACATCGCCTCGATGACGGCGAGGTAGTCGGCGGCCGCGGCGTCGGCGTCGGCGGCGTCGCGGACCTTCTCCCCGACGAGGTCGAGGCTGACCGTCCGCCCCGTGGCGATCAGCTCCCGGGCCACCTCGGTGGCGTCCTCCAGGGCCTCGCCGGCGATGAAGCGGCTCGATATCCGGCCTGTGACGCGGCTCTGCGTGGCGAGCTGCTGGAGGCGGTCGCTCTCGGAAGCTCGGACGAGGATCTTGGAAACCATGCTGTATCCCGTCTGCGTCGGGTCGTGGCGGTCGGGCGGT
>PWEU01000134.1 GCA_003554005.1 Nitriliruptoraceae bacterium | reverse complement strand
GCGCAGCCGCCGTCGTCGTGGAAGTGCAGACCGACGTCGCAGGGCAGCTCACCGACCAGCCCGTGAACGATCTCGGTCACGTCCCAGGGCATCGCCCCGCCGTTGGTATCGCACAGCACGACGCACTCGGCCCCGGCCTCGGCCGCGGCGAGCACCACCTCACGGGCGTAGGCGTGGTCACGGGCGTAGCCGTCGAAGAAGTGCTCGGCGTCGAAGAAGAGGCGCTTGCCGAGTCCACGCAGGTAGGTGATGGAGTCGGCCACCATGGCGAGGTTCTCCTCGCGGGGCACCCCGAGGGCCTCGTCCACGTGGTAGCCCCAGGACTTCCCCACGAGGCAGATCACGTCGGTGCGGGCGTCCATCAGCCCCTTGAGCAGCGGGTCGTCCTCGGCCCGGTACTTGGCGCTGCGGGTCATCCCGAAGGCGACCAGCGTGGCGTTGCCGAGCGCGAGCTCACCCCCGGCGGCACGGGCGAAGAACTCCGTGTCCTTGGGGTTGGCGCCGGGCCAGCCACCCTCGATGTAGGCGACGCCGAGCTCGTCCATGCGCCGGGCGACCCGGAGCTTGTCCTCGACCGACAGGCTGACCCCTTCGCGCTGGGTCCCGTCGCGCAGGGTCGTGTCGTACAGATCGAGCCCGGGGCGGGCGACGGGCAACGTCGCGTCGCCGCCACTGGTGGTGCTCACGATCTCGTCCTCTCCTCGGCATCACGTGCGTGAAGTGAGCCGGGGACGAGAGGGCCGGGCAGGGTTGCCGGGCCGCTCCCGCAGCCCGGCACACCGGCTACGGGAGCGGTCCGATGATGATGACGATGGCGCGCCGACGCGCAGCGAGGAGGTCCCCGCCGCCAGCGGCCGTCGCCTTCGTCATGATCTCGAACTCCCGTGGAGCCACGAACGCTACCGCCCCACCCGCGGCGCTGTCGAACCGATCGGCACGATCAGTCGTCCTCGAGCCGGAACCCGACCTGGAGCGTGACCTGGGTGTGCTGCGGCTCGCCGTCCTGGATCCAGCCACGGATCTCCTTGACCTCGAACCAGTCCAGGTTGCGCATCGTCTCGCCGGCCTTCTGGATCGCACGACGGATCGCATCGTCCACGCCGTCGCGGCTTGAGCCGACCAGCTCGATCTTCTTGTACACGTTGGACACGGCTCGTCTCCTCGTTGGGTCATCGGTTGGATCGTCGGGGCGCACCACGGACGCTAGTGCCAGCCGGCTGCCGCTGCCGCCGCGGGGGGTCAGAACTCCATCGTCGTCCACGGGGCCCGATCCACCGCCATGAGATGGTCGAGCTCGGCAGCCGCTCCGGATCGGCGTTCCTCCAGCCGTCGCGCGGCCGCCAGGCTGGTGGCCCGGATGCCGCCGAAGACGATCCCCGGGAGGGACTGCGCCGGGAGCCCCACGGTCGCCGGGGCGTCGGTCGGGATGCAGCTCGCGCCGGCCTCCTCCACCTCCAGCCGCCAGCGCCCCTGGGCGTAGCCGGCCGGATCCATCACCTCGAGCACCGCCGTGCCGCGACCACGGTAGGTACGCGAGGCCAGGATCCTGGGGACATCGAGGATCCGCAGGTACAGCGGTGACGACTCCGTGACACGCAACGCGTGCCGGTCGGCGACCAGGTGCGGCAGGGCGTCGTCGACGGGACGGTAGGACACCTCGACCGTGGTGGTCAGGTCCAGGTCGAGCACATGCTGCCACAGGGCCGCCTCGGCCTCCGGGTCGGTGGCAACCAGCTCCAGCAGCCGGACCGAACCCGCCGGCAGCAGCCCGTCGAAGTGCTCCTTGACCCGGTAGCTCGCGTAGCCTCGGCCGGGGATCTCCACGAGCCGGCGCGCCGACGCCCCGCCCCGCCAGCCCGGTGGGTCCCGGGTGATGCCGAGCAGCCACTGGCCCGGGTGCTTGGCGACGCTGGCCGGCCGTTCGGAGCGCACCCGGTCGTGCAGTTCGGGCCAGCTGGCGGGGGCCTGCTCCGGTGTGGACTCCTCCACCAGGTGGACGTCGACCGGCTCCGGGAAGCGCACCCGGGACCGGTCGACGCGGTAGCCGACGTGGGGCGCCGCCACCCCGAACCCGAAGCGGCCGTAGATCGCCGCCTCGGAGGCGAACAGCCCGGCCAGCGGCTCACCGCGAGCCACCGCCTCCTCCAGGCAGGCGGCCATCAACCCGGCCATGACGCCACGCCGCCGCATCGTCTGGGCCACGCCGACCGCGGTCACCGCCGCCAGCGGCACGTCGCCGCCTCCGGGCAGGGAGACCGTGGTCTCGATGACACCGAGGTTGCCAGCCACGCGGCCGTCGACGCGTGTCCACCAGGCGCGGGAGCCCGTCGACAGCGACTCGACCCACGGCAGGACGTCGTCGTCCGCCTCGCTGTCGTAGAAGTGGCGGTTGACCGCCCGCGCGAAGGGGACCAGGTCGTCGTCGTCGACCCGCTCCGGCCGCAGCCCTGCACCGTCCATGGGGTCTCCTGGGGGCCTCCCGCTCGCGGTGAGATCCGCACGGACCGACCGCAACCGGCGGATCTAGAACATGAACTCCTGCCAGGGCGCGACGTCCGTCGCCAGCAGCCGGTCCAGGTGGGCGGCCGCATCGTCGCCATCTTCGCTGACCCGGCCGGCCGCCGCCAACTGGGTCGTGCGCGCCCCGCCGAGGACCACGGTCGACAGGGCCACGATGTCGAGCCGCAGGTCGACGGGCCGGTCGGTGCGTCGGCAGCTGCCCCGCCCCCCCGACACCTCGAGGTGCCACCGTCCGGCCTGCTCCGGCAGCTGCCGGTCGTGGACCTCCAGCACCAGCGCGCCGTCGGTGCCGTAGGTGCGCATGGACAGCACCCGAGCCAGGTCGAGCAGCCGGACCTGCAGCGGCCAGTCCTCTGCGACCCGGGTCCGCCCCCGGTCCACCACCATCGCGAGCACGGGATCGTCGACCGCCCGCCGGCCCGCCACGGTGCACGACGCCAGATCGACGTCGGTCACGAACCGCCACATCGCGGCAGCCGCCTCGGGATCGGTGGCGTGGAGCTCGCT
>PWEU01000383.1 GCA_003554005.1 Nitriliruptoraceae bacterium | reverse complement strand
ATGCGTCTTCGTAACGATTCTCGTAATCAATTATATCAATGCCTGTTTCAGCACCATCTTTCCAAGAGATATAAAGCTGGTCGCCTTTGACCTCTATTGCTCCAATTATCGTATCTTCGGAATAAGTAGAAGTTACGTGCTCTATAGCTAAAACACGATGATATACTCGTGGGTTCATCGTCGCTAAACTATAGACTCCAGGCGTGGCTCCAGATGCAATCGACCCTTCTTCTTTGGAAACTCCAAATAAAGGTCGTTGCTTGAAAAAAGCCGTTGCGTTAGGCTGAACTCTAGATGACTTCTGCCCATCCCAGTCTCCTGGAATTCTTTTAGTTAAGTACAACATATTATAATCGTACGAATAAATACTGCCAGTATTACCCGCTTGAACAAAGAAGTAATTATCTACTGGGATGAACGCGTTTATACCCACCTCATCAATCTCGTCTTCCATATTCCAAGTATAGGTCCATGTATCCCACCTATATATTGTGGTTTTGTTTACGTTGTTGTCAACATATGTCCCTATCGCTAGTTGGATGTCTATTGCACTCAGAGATTTAATTCTGTGTTCTTTAACAATCTCTAAAGCCGCGGGGGTAAACACTACATCGTCATCATCATCATCTCCCAGAGGAGGTTTAATTTGCACCAGCACATCTCCGTCGCCTACGTACAATCCATTACGAGCAATGGCCATAGGGTGGAAGTTGGAGTCTTTAGTTTGGAACTCCTTCCACTGCACAGCATATCCATCATCTATAACTTCCCAATAATCTTCCCAGTCTTTACCTTCTCCTGGCACGTTGTCTTCCATTTCTTCCCAAAAGTCAGTCCACTTATCTACTTCCTTCCAAAATACAGTCCAGTCTTCTCCCGTCCCTGGTTCGCTGTCAGAAAACGAACGATGAGAGAACAGGCAAGCGTAATGGTTGGATCCGTGAGATATTACTTTATCTCGTGCAAAATACTTGTCGTCCTCCCATGAATCAGGTGCATCTCGCCCTGGAGTGTTATATTCGTCTGAGGTGTGGGTAGCTAAAGCTTTATATGGAGTACCCCAATATTTAACTTCATCTCCTGATTCAAACTCCCCGTCGTAAAACCATGCTTTAACGTCCGTCCAGTCGCTTGAAGTGTGCCCGCTTATACACTTGTAGTTTTTAGCTTCGTAGTAAACCTTATCATTAGTAGAGTAGGAGGTATTTACTTCCCAAGGGGTTTTAAGAGTCCCCCAGTCGGCTGAGTCAACAGAGACTTTAAATACGTAATCAGACGTAGCCCAAAATAACTCTCCTCGATATTCCGTTGCGCCTAAAATTGCGCTATCTCCAGTGCTTGGGGTTGTAGTATATTTCAAAGAATAAACGCCAGCTGTATTCTTCATCCAGATTTTCCCAGACTCGCTGCTAAAAAAATACACATTCCCGTTTGAACTTGTGACTATACATTTACAAAACTCGTCTATCGTAGACCCGCTATCTTTCTTGAGTTTGTAGTTGGCTTTCAATAAGCCAGGCTCACTGTGTAAATCTATGCCCACAATCTTGGAAACAGAATTAGCCTCTCCCTCGTATTTGCTATCTGCCATTCCTCCTTGGTTAATTTGGTTTATTAGTATTTCTTGCATAATTATGTAAATCTTGTTGGCCTATCGCGCTTGCTCCAGTCTGATTCTGGACGGTCTCGTTTCGTCCAATCAGCAACAGCTCTTGCAGCTTTAGACCAGGTTAAATAAAATCCGTTCAATTTCCTCCTTATCTTATCTCCAAATTCTATTGCATCTCTAAACAACCTTCTAGTAGTTGTGAAGAACGTCTCCCCTATTATAACAATTTCTGCGAAAGCTTTGCTTATTTTGAAAGTTTTTATATCTAAGAAAGCAATCACTTCGGCTAAAGTCTTCTCCATTCTATACAGTTTGAAATCCACAAAGGCAATCTTATCTGCGAGTGTCTTCTCAATATCAGCCAGTCGGATGTCGTCTAAAGCTATACTATCCAGCAACGTCTTAGAGACTTTCCTAAACTTGTGGTCTGCAAAAGCTATGGCCTCTACGAAAGTTCTCCAGTAACCAAACACGGAGATTATAGTGTCCTCTAAAACAATCTTTTCTACAAAACCTTTAGAGACTTTTAAGCGGAATCTGTTCAAATAGACAGGAGCTAAGTCAGAATAAGCGTATAAAGCAGAGGCGTACATTGTAGAGCCTATTCCAGAAAGCAAGTCTGGTAAACGACTTCTACCGTCTAGTAGCTTAATTACTTCTGTAAATACGTGCCTAACTTTGGGTTGGTATATCTCCTGCAAGTTTATAACCTCACGATAGAGTCTGGTTAAAGACCTACCAAGCGCGAGCTCAGCCAGGACTATCTTCTCTAAATATTCGTGCCTTATTAAAGCCCCGTAATTAGGAGCTAGTAGAATAGAATCGTAAAGTTTCTTAGTTAGGGACTTCTCACCTGTATGCGCTAAGACTAAAGGCTCAACGTAAGTTCTCGCCTGGTAATACAGAGAATAACCCGAGTGGGCGTATGTTGATCTTGCTACTGTTAATCCGCCGTACATAATGTTTCATAATTAACTAATCATTAAAAATTTCTTTTAGCCTACCATATGCAACTGGAACCAAAACCTTCCCTGCTTTCTTTAGGATAAAATTCATATCTTCTACACTTAAATCCACTTCCTCATCGCTATACATTCTCATACTAATGTCAAACGCACGCATTTTATCTTCTCCAGAATCTCCCTCTTCTGTAGTATTTATAGACTGTACAATTAACTCCTTAACCGTAATGGCAGTTTTTGTGTCTGGGTTTTTTATCGGAGACCCATCGTAGAAGAGAATTTCTTGTTTAGGTTTTACCTTCATTTTGAAATAATAAAAATTTATATAACTTCATCTGTAATTGTAGTTCGTTTAATTTAGGTTCTTGCATTTCAAGTTAAGTATTCTTTCTACTGTTATTTTCTACTAGTATAAGTAACTTATAGAAAAAGATGCCCTTTTACCTCCTGAAGTAGTCCAATGGGTT
>PWEU01000259.1 GCA_003554005.1 Nitriliruptoraceae bacterium | reverse complement strand
CGGCGAACTCCACCGGGTCCCGCACGATGACATCCGGTGCCAGGTCGTCGACGATGTCCAGCAGATCGTCAGCCATCCTGGCGGCGACCTCGCCGAGGAACAGCCGCTCGAAGAAGGTCGGCGGGTCGTCCCCGGGGTGGAGCGGCTCGGCGGGCTGGGCCGGCCCGTCGCTCATCAGCCATCCGAGCCCTGCCCCGATCGCGCGCTCACCGGCTGCCTCGACCCGGGACACGAACGTGGGGCTCGTCGCGAACACCACCTCGTGACCGGCGGCCCGCAGGGCCCGGCTGAGCGAGAGCAGCGGTGGGAGGTGCCCATCGCCGGGTTGCAGCGTGATCAGCACCCGTCGGCGGGTGGTCGTGCCCATCGGTCCCGGCTCCTTGTGGTCCGATCCTTGCCGGCGGGACCGTCCCGCGACGCATCCGGACCGCCCGCACGTTGCCGGGGAACCTTCCGGGAACCTTCAGGTCGACGTTGCGAGCTGCGACCTGCGTTCATCGCAGATGCCGGTAGAAGTGGTCGCTCGCCAGCTCGGCCACGCGCTCGAGCGCACCCGGTTCCTCGAACAGGTGGGTGGCACCGGGAACGATCACCACCTCGACGTCGGCGACCATGGCCGCCTCGGCCTGCTCGTTCAGTCCGACCACAGCCCGGTCCTCGCCGCCGACGATCAGCAGCGTGGGCGCCCGCACCTCCGCGAGCGCTGCGCCGGCCAGGTCGGGCCGTCCGCCGCGTGACACGATGGCGGTGACGGTCTCAGGACGCTGTGCCGCGGCGAGCAGCGCGGCAGCGGCACCGGTACTCGCCCCGAACAGGCCGACGGGCAGCTGCTGCGTGCGCTCGTCCTGGCGGAGCCAGTCGACCGCCGCAGCGACCCTCGTCGCGAGGAGCTCGATGTCGAAGCGCAGCTCCCGTGTGCGCAGGTCGACCTGCTCCTCCTCGGGTGTGAGGAGGTCGATGAGCAGGGTCGCCAGCTTGTCGTCGCGCAGGGTGGCGGCGACCCGCTGGTTGCGGGTGCTGTGGCGGCTCGATCCGCTGCCGTGCGCGAAGGCGACGACCCCGGTCGCATCCTCTGGGATGGACAACTCGCCGACGATGGTGCCGCTGTCGACGTCGATCGTCACCTCGGCCAGTGCCATGGTGCCATCGCTCATGGTGTCCCCTCTTCCTCGGGCGACCGGGCTTCCTCGAGCAGACGGAGCACCTCGGCGTCGCTGACCTGGTCGAAGACGTCGTACCAGCCACCCACCGACATCAGAGAGGCCGGGGTGTGCACGACCACGACGTCATCCGCCTCCGATCGCAGCGCCTCGACCGAGCGGGGTGGTGCGACGGGGACGGCCAGCAGCAGCCGGGCCGGATCGTGGGACCGGACGGCGCGGCAGGCGGCTCGGGCCGTGACACCGGTGGCCAGCCCGTCGTCGACGACGATGACCGTCCTGCCGGTCAGCTCGGGAAGCTCGCGGTCGCCGCGGTACTCGTGGACGCGCCGCTGGAGCTCGCTGCGCTCCCGCCGCTCCACCGCGGCGATGGCCGCTTCGTCCAGTCCGGCCGCAGCCGCGCTGTCACGGTCCACCACACGGATGCCGCCCTCGGCGATGGCCCCGATCCCGAACTCCGGCTGGCTCGGTGCGCCGAGCTTGCGGACCCCGAGCACGTCCAGTTGGGCGTTGAGTGCCCGTGCGACCTCTATGGCGACGGGCACCCCTCCTCGCGGGAGCGCGAGCACCACGACGTCGTCGTCCGCGTAGCTCTGCAGCAGCGCCGCGAGGCGCTTGCCGGCGTCGCTGCGATCCCTGAACCGCATCTCACCCCACCTCCCGGTCCCTGGTACGGGGGTGCGTGGCTCCTCCTCGACCACCACGGTAGGCCCGGTGCCAGCGGGCACCAGGGCCGAACCGCACGTCCGCCACCGGTCCGCGCCGTCGCCGGTCACGCCCAGCTGCGGCGGGGAGCCTGGCGGGCCCCGCAAGCCTCGCGCCGCTGTGGAGGACCGGCGTCGTAGCCCCGGTGGGGCGTGGAGCGGCCACGGATGGCCGGCTGCTTGCCCCGCGCTGCCCATGGTTGGCGCGGCGGGGACGCAGAGCGGTCGTCGGTGACCGGTGACCTATCCCGGCTGGCGGCCCCGGCGCCGGTCCCGGTCTCGGGCGCGACACCGGTGGGCTTCACCCTCACGGGGTGAGGCGGGGGACACCGCGTGCGCCTATGGTTCCGCCCGCTCCCCCCGCGCCGTGCCAACGCGAACGCCGCTCCCCGCCGCCAGGTTCTGTCATGCTGCCCTCGCTCGCCCGCCTGCTCCCTGTACCCCATCTGTTCATGGCGGTATCGATCGCCGCCTGCCTCTTGATGGTCGTAGCGATGCTCGGACCGACGGCTGGTGCGGCGGCTGACGTCAACCACCTGCGTGCTGTCAGCTCGGAGAGTGATCCGGTCGTCGACGGGCCGGTGCCGTGACGGGTGGCAGTGGCCACCAGCGCCGGAGGACCGTGCGGCCCGATCTCGGCCAGAGCCAGGCGACGAAGCTGCGGCAGAGCCGGTGAGCGTGGTTGCCAGCTGGGTGGGCTTCGTTCCGGACCGTTGCCCGTGTGCCCTGGGGCCTGGGCTGCGCCGGATCACTGAGGACCAGGCCAACTGCTCCGACCCGGTCGGCGATGCATCGTTATCCTGAGTTGGGATGAGCTCCTCCCGACCAGAGCCGGCAACGATCGGTCGGTTGCTGGGTGCGCAGCGGCGCCGCCGGTTCGTGGGGCGCAGGGCTGAGCTCGAGCTGTTCCGTTCCGCGGTGGCGTCCAGCACCCCAGGCCCGGCGGTCATCTACCTGCACGGCCCGGGCGGCATCGGCAAGACGAGCGTGCTGGAGACGTTCGCCGGGATCGCGGCCGCTCACGGCGCGTCGGTGGTGTGGCTCGATGCCCGCCAGCTCGTGCCCTCGCCGACGGCGGTCCTCGATGCGATGCGCGGCCACATCGAGGTGCCGGACGACGGCGCGATCGAGGCCGAAGGGTCACGGCTCGTGCTGCTGATCGACACCTACGAGCG
>PWEU01000167.1 GCA_003554005.1 Nitriliruptoraceae bacterium | reverse complement strand
CGCTTCTCCTCGGGGTCGATGACCCCTGCCAGAGCGTCGAGGAACCGGTCAGCCGCGTCCACGACCACCAACCGCACACCGGTGGCGTCGACGAAGTCGCGCTCGACCTGCTCGGCCTCGCCGGCGCGCAGCAGACCGTGGTCGACGAACACGCAGGTGAGCTGGTCCCCGATCGCGCGCTGCACCAGGGCGGCGGCCACGGCGGAGTCCACCCCTCCGGACAGCCCGCAGATCGCGCGGCGGCCACCGACCTGGTCACGGATCCGCTCGACCTGCTCGTCGATGACGTTGGCGGTGGTCCAGGTGGGCCGGCAGCCGGCGATCTCGTAGAGGAAGTGCTCGAGCATCGCCTGACCATGCTCGGTGTGCAGCACCTCGGGGTGGAACTGCACCCCGGCCAGACGACGGTCGAGGTCCTCGAAGGCGGCCACCGGGGTGATATCGGTGGCGGCGGTGACCGCGAACCCTGCGGGTGCGCCGGTGACCTGGTCGCCGTGGGACATCCAGACGGTCTGCGTCGTCGGCAGCCCGTGGAACAGCGTGGCATCGGGTGCGGTGACGGCGAGCTGGGTGTGGCCGTACTCACCGACACCAGTGTGCTCGACGGTGCCACCGAGGGTGGTGGTCATCAGCTGGAAGCCGTAGCAGATGCCGAACACCGGGATCCCGGCGTCGAGGATGGTGGGATCGAGGGCGGGTGCCCCCTCGGCGTAGACCGACGCGGGCCCGCCGGAGAGCACGATGGCGGCGGGGCGGCGGGCCAGCAGCTCCTCCGCGGTGATGTCGTGGGGCACGATCTCGGAGTAGACGCGGGCCTCGCGGACCCGCCTGGCGATCAGCTGGGCGTACTGAGCACCGAGGTCGACGACGACGACCACCTCGCCGTCGGCCGGACCACCCTCGGGCGTCGGCGCGGCGCTCACCCGCGACCCCGCACCATCAGTTCGGCGTCGCGCAGCAGGGAGAGCGTCTCGTAGCCGGTGACCCCCATGGCCCGGCGCAGGCCGCCGATCAGGTTGACGGTGCCGTCATCGCGGTGCGCGGGGCCGTGCAGGATGACCTCCATCGGTCCGAGGGTCTCCACCCGGGCGTACCGGCCGCGGGGCAGTTCGTGGTGGGCGGCGGACAACCCCCAGATGGCACCGCGGCCGGGTGCTTCGTCGGCGGCGGCCAGCGCACGACCGAACATCACGGCGTCAGCACCGCAGGCGACGGCCTTGGCGAGGTCCCCGCCGGTGGTGATCCCCCCAGCGGCGATCACGTGCACGTACCGCCCGGACTCGTCGAGGTAGCGGGTCCGGGCGTGGGCGACCTCGGCGATGGCCGTGGCCAGCGGCACCCCGATCCCGAGCGCCGCGGGGGTGGTGGAGACGCTGGATGCACCGCCTCCGACCAGCACACCGACCGCGCCGGTCCGCATGAGGGGGATCGCGCTCTTGGCGGAGGAGACGTTGCCGACCACCACGGGGATGTCGTAGCGGGCGGTGAACGAGCGCAGATCCAGGGGTGTGGTCTTGCCGTGGCCGACGTGTTGGGCGGTGACGGTGACCCCATGGATCACCAGCAGATCGAGGCCCGCCTCGAGCGCCGCACCGTGCCAGTGTTCCACCTTCTGCGGGGTCAGGCTGGCGGCCACGAAACCGGTCTCCGCCCGCAGCTCCGTGAGCCGTCGGCCGATCAGCTCGGCCTTGACGGGCTCGGCGTAGAGCCGCTGGAGACGGACCGTGGCGTCAGGTCCGGGCTCCAGGGTCGCGATCTCGGCGAGCACCTCCTCCGGGTCCTCGTAGCGGGTCCACAGACCCTCGAGGTTGAGGACACCGAGGCCCCCCTGGGCGGCGAGCAGCGCCGCGGTGTGGGGGGAGGTGACGGCGTCGAGGGGAGCGCCGAGCACCGGCGCCTCGAGCCGGTGCGCGTCGAGCTGCCAGGAGACGTCAACGAGCCCCCGGTCCCTCGTCCGACGGCTGGGCACCAGGGACAGGTCCTCGAGGGTGTAACCGACGGTGGCCTCCCGGGCCCCGCCGATGATGATCCGCTGCACACCGTCCTCCGACCTCGTCGACGCCGCCGCAGCCTACTGCCAGGCTGGGTCAGCCCGTGTCGGGTGTCGGCACCGCTCGCGGGTCCAGCAGGTCGGCGGCCTCGCGCTCGACGACCGCGAGCTCCTCGGCCGGTACCAGGGCGACGTGCTTGCCGACGTTGCGGCGGGATCGCTCAGGATAGAAGCGCCGCTCCTCCACCACCGCACCGGTGAGTCCGAGGTAGTCGTCGATGGCCGGGATGGTCCGTTGCGGTTCGAGCACCAGGTCCTCGAAGGCGAGCCGCAGCACCCGGTGGCCGAGGGACTCGAGCCACCCCACCCGCTGCTCCGCTTCTGCGAGGTGGCGGCGGGCCTGCCGCGCGAAGGCGGCCGGGTCGCGGTTGGCGGTGCGGCGGCCGGGCTGTTCGAGCACGGCACGGACCTCGGCGAAGCGATCGCGGGGATCGCGATGGACGAGCACGAAGCTCACCGGTGGCAGATAGGCCGCCTGGTCGAGGTGCCAGCCCGTCACCACCTGGTCGATCAGCAGCCAGCCGGCCCGGTTGTCGGTGGCGGCGGCGTCCAGGGCGCGCTGCAACGTCGTGCGCGCGTGGGCCTGGAGGTCCTCCAACCGCAGCTGGCCGCCGTCGGCGCGATCGACCAGCTCGAGGAAGCCCGCCATGCAGGCGGCGAGGTAGCCGGCGGTGCGCGCAGGGTCGCGCAACATGCGGCGGCTGTTGGCGTTGACGACCTCCCACGTGTCGTAGACCCCCGGGGCCACTCCCGTGATCTTGCGGCCGACGAGGTGGAGGTAGTGATCGACGAGATCCCCAGCGCTCAGCTGCCCCGCGGCGGTCAGCCGGCGGCCGAGATCGACGAAGCCGCCCGGGAACTTCACGATCCGGAGTTCGCCCGTGGGTGGCCACGACACCACCCCGCGGTAGCCGCGCAGGTGATCCTTCGCCGCGCCGGAACCGGAGTAGAAGAACCCGGAGATCGCGATGCGCTCGTGGACCTCCAGG
>PWEU01000371.1 GCA_003554005.1 Nitriliruptoraceae bacterium | reverse complement strand
CAGGCCGTCAGCCCGATGACGAGGCCGGCCGCCAGGGCCACGGTCAGGCGCAGTTGCGGGAACGCGGTGGATGGGTGGCTCATGAGGTGCTCCTTGTCCTCGGTGTCGATGGCGGTGCGTGGTGTGCCCCGGCGCCTCCGACCAGCGCGTCGTCACGGGAGACGTCGGCCACGTTGGTCACCCCCTGCGCAGCATCCGCCGGCAGCCGGATCGCGGGGAGAGGGCTAGCCCCCGAACCGACGGGGGTGACAACCACACCCGAGCCGGGGAAGCGCCCCACCGGCGCATCGTTGGCCGGCGGAGCGCAGGTTGCCGGGAACGGTTCAGAGATCCTTCAGGAACGGCCGCAGCGCCCACCGATGCACCGACGCACGGCGGTGGCTACCCCAGGGTCGTCCAGGGGGTGATCGTGGGCGTCGAGTACCTCGCTGCGGCCTCGGGTGATGAGCCGTCGCAGGTTCGCTGGTGCTCGGTGATCCGGTTGCGATCGACGTCGACACAACTGAGGCTGAGGCCGTGACCTCGGGGAGCGCTCGGGGCCTTCGTCCACAGAGCGCCGCGTCCCAGGGTCACGTCGGTGTTCGGAGACGGTCGAGGGACCTGCGGCCTGGGATGCCCTCGCCGTTAGAGTCACCGCCGTCCGAGTGGTCGACCGTCAGGGGACCCGTGATCTTCTTCCACCTGGGGCTGCCCAAGACAGGGACGACGTCGTTGCAGTCAGCGGTGCTGTCCGCCTACCCGAACGCCGTGCTCAAACGCAGGGTCGCCGGTGACGATGAGGAGCTGTGGCGCGAGAAGCGCGGTGCGCTGTGGCGACTCAAGCAGGCGGTGCTGTTCCAAGATCCGGACGAGTTCTGGTCCTCGAAGACGGGTCGCAAGCTCGCGGCCCGCTTCGACCGGCTCTTCGAGCGGGTCGCCGACGACAGCGGCAACGTGCTCATCAGCTACGAGCACGTCACCTTCCCCAACGCCTTCCACCACGAGCCCGAGTTCTACCAGCGCTACCGCGGGGATGCCGTACCGGTTGCTACCCACCTGACCGCTTGGCTCGACCGCCTGGCCTCCCAGGACGAGCTTCGGGTGCTGGCCACGGTCCGCCGCCAGGGTCCGTTCCTGGGATCGCTGTACGCACAGTGGGCCAAGTACGAGGACGCGCCCGGCCAAGCCGCGTTCGAGGCGGGGGTGCGTCGGTTGCTCACCCGACCGGTGGATCACCCGCTGAACTTCCTCAACTACGCCAAGCTCGCGACCGACCTGCAGGAACGCATCGGATCCGAACGGACGCTGGTCCTGCCGATGGAGGCGATGACTGCGGACGAGTACTGGCGCAGCATCGCCGAACATGCCGAGCTCGACCCCAAGGCGCTGCTGGAGCGCACGAGGGCGCTGCCGGCGCGCAATCGACGCTCGGTCGAGCCTGGGAGCTGGCAGGTGCACCCACCGCCCAGCCTGCGCCGCCGGACCATCGAGCGCCTGCCCAAGCGGACGCGGCGCCGCCGGGTGGCGGCTTCTGACTACAACCTGCCGTTGCGGGCAGTGAGCAAGGTCGACACGTGGCTGCATCCCCGGCGGGGGACGATCTCGTTGCGAACGGGACTGCAGGAGGAGATCCTCGCGTACTGCGACGAGCCGAACCGCCAGCTCGCGACGCTCACTCGCCAGCCCATTGAGGCCCTCGGCTATCACGATCCGGTGTGACCGCGTTGGGAAGAGGTGGCGCTCCTGCCGGGTCACCACGGCGGTTCCTGGCACGGTCGAGATCGCTGCTCGCCTCGTCACCCGGCGATGTGGATCCGTGGTGGAGCGATCGTGCTCCAGCGGGCGCACGCTGTGTGCATGACCAGCACCATCAGCCAGCGTGAGCTGCGCAACGACAGCGGAGCGATCATGTGTGCGCTCGATCTCGGTGAGGTGTTCCTGGAGCCGCTGCCGTTCGATGCTGCCGCTGTTCGCGCCTATGGCCTCGTCGACGCCGCCACCCGCGCCCAAGAACGCGAACCCCGCGGCGCCCGGGTCGTGGATCCGCTGATCGCCGCGACGGCACTGGCGAACGATCTTCCGCCGTTCACCCGCAACCCTGACGACTTCGACCACCTCGGAGGAGTGGGCCTCGCGGTCCGCACGGTGTAGGCGGCCGTCGTGCCGCACGCGTCTCCCACGACGCGGACATCACGCCCTCATGGTCAGGTGAGGATGGTCGCCGGCTCGAGTGTCAACGACCGTGGGAGCGGCGCAGGGAGAAGAAGTCGTCACCGGCTGGTCCGGGTGTCCGCTGGACCCGCCCGAACGGGCTCTCGACGCAGGCGCGGAGAGATCCACATCTCGCCCGACAGTCCGCAGCTGCCGTTTGCAGAACGGAGCTCTCCTCAACTGCTGTTCATCGCGAGCGGCCCGCTGCTGACTCGGACGGCCCCCTGGCAACCGGCGCGGTCACGTCGAGGCGTCCGGCTCTTCGTCGCATCCCTCCGCGTCGTCGCCTGTGAGGCCCTCGAGCAGGCCGTAGCCGCCGAGCCGTTCGGCGAAGGCGAGCACGTCGGCCGCGACCTGCTGCCTCGGTGCCCCGAAGGCGTCGGCCAGTTGGGTGGCCGCCACCTCGATCGAGGTGGTGCCGTCGAACACCCGGCAGGTGACCGCACCGATCGCGTCGAGCTGGTGGAGTTCGCCGGTGGCCTCGACGTAGAGCAGGGCCTCGTCCGCGACGGGGACGAAGGCCACCTCGGTGCGGAAGCGCGGCACGAAGGACGGGTCGAGCGAGGTCGTGGTGTCCGCTGCTGTGCCCATCACCCCTCCCGTCGGCCTGTTCCGTCTGGTTGGCCCGAGCTCGCCGTCCGGCGCAGACGGTAGTCAGCGACGGGGCCGGTGGTGGGCCGCCGGTCTCCGAGGCTCGGCCGGATCGACGGACGGGTTCTGTGGGGACAGCGCTCATGAGGGCCTGCTCCCGCGCGCTGTGGCGGTGAGCGGCCCGGTCACCCCCGCCAACGCCGACGCCCGTACCCAGGGACTGTCGGTCTCGTCGCACTGGCGGGACGGGCTCGAGTGTCTGCT
>PWEU01000173.1 GCA_003554005.1 Nitriliruptoraceae bacterium | reverse complement strand
TTCGACGACGGCGAGTCCGCGACCATCTCGGTCCTGGTTCCGTCAGCGTCCTTCACCACCCCGCAACCGACCTACCGACCGTCAGCGTTGGACCGCAGCAGGGGCATCGGCCCATGGGGGCTCTCCCGGCCCGTGGCCGCGCTGCTGCTGGCCCTGCTGCTGTCGGTGCCGCTGGTCGGCTGGGAGTTGGTGGCGGCACGCCGCCACTACCGCGACCGCGTCACCGACCCCGCGATCCACGATCGCGCCCAGCCCACCGCCCTGCCCGCGCCACCCCACGGCCTGCGACCGCCCGAGGTCGCCGGTCTCCTGCTGCGGACGAGCCAGCAGGACCTGTTGCTGTCGACGATCGTGGACCTCGAGCAGCGTGGCCTGCTGGTCACCCGCGCCGACCACACCCCTGCCTCCGGTTGGTTCTCCCGGGGCGAGGGTGCGGAGACGCTCACGGTCGAGCGTCCCCCCACCGGCACGGTCCTCCCTCCCGGCGACGACGATCTGGTGCACGCCCTGGTGCCGGAGTACGGCCCCACGGTGTTCTCAGGCACCTACGACGCGGTGGTCGCCTCCCGTGTCTCCGACGTGCACCGCCTCCTGCAGCAGCGAGCCGCGGACGTGTTCGCCTCACACGGGTTCGAGCACGACGAGAGCGGCCCCTTCGCGAGCCAGCTGTTCCGCTTCTCGGCCCTCCTCGCGTTCCTGCTGTTCGCCGTCGCCATGGCGGCGCTGTTCACCAAGGCCACGGCGCTGCCGGGTCCGGCGACCGGCATCTTGGTCGCGGTCGTCGTCGTGGGCTGGGGCCTCGCCCACCTGCCCTGGGCGCACCACCGCAAGCCGCTGAACTCCCGGGGGCGGGACGCTGTTGGCCAGGCCCGCGCCTTCGACCACTTCGTGCGCACCGTCGAGGGCGAGCAACTCAACTGGGCCGCCGGCCAGGACGGCATCGACCACCTCCACCCGGCGCTCAGCCTGCTCCCCTACGCGATCGCGCTCGGACACGCGGATTCCTGGTACGACCGCTTCGGTCCCGTGCTGGAGGCGCTGACCCGCGCGTCGTCACGCGCCGGCACGGCGGGCACTGCTGCGGGCGGGGCCTGGTGGGCGAGCCGAAGCAGCTTCAGCGCGGTCGGCTCCAGCCAGTCCGCGCCCACGACCGCGCCCTCGAGCAGCGGGAGCAGCGGCGGCGGTGGCAGCGGTGGCGGGGGCGGTGGCGGCGGGTCCTGGTGACCGCACGACCTGGTGATCACAGCGTCGCGCTCAGCTGCGCAGCACGTTGCCGAAGATCAGCCAGGCCAACAGCGTCTTCGCCGCCAGGCTCAGGACGATGTAGGCGTACTCGCCGAAGATGTAGTCCTTCCAGCGGCCGACCTGGGCGTACTGCAGCGCCATGTTCAGCGCGAAGGACCAGAACAGCACCAGCTGGAAGCCGTAGATCGCGTAGACGAAGCCCGGGACCTCGCCGCTGGCGGCGAACAGGTAGTAGCCGAGGATGCCCCAGGGCACGAGCCCTGCGAAGGTCCCGTACCAGAACGCCGACCAGTCCGCGCCCTTGCCGGGCTTCTCGGTGCGCTCCCAGAGCAGCCCGAACAGGATCATCGAGGTGTTGACCGCGAAGATCGCGACGACCGCGGCCAGGTCCCAGATGCCGACGAAGGCCGCGATCAGCACGATCATGATCGAGGAGCTGATCGAGTACTCGATCCAGCGGGCGTAGTTCTCCTGCTTGTCGAGCTGGCGCTCGTACCAGTCCTTGATGCCGGGTAGCGCCATCAGCAGGTGATCAGCCGCGGCGAAGAAGACGAACACCGCCACGAGCACAGCGATCGGCAGCTCGAACACCAGCTCCGGAGCAGCCTGCTGCTGCTGGATCGGATCGTCGGCCAGGAAGGTGGCCAGCACCGGCAGGGCCAGGTCGTTGGCCAACACCAGCAGCACGATCCCCTGGAAGAGGTGGATCAGCCCGACACCGAGGTTGAAGCGGCGCAGACGGGCGTAGCGGGTGGCCTTGTCCGGGGTGGTGGCGGTCGCGCCCATGATCGCTCCTCCGCGCGCGTCGACAGATGGTTGCATCGCGCAGTCATCCTCGTTCGGAGCGTAGGTGCTCGCTGGGCGGCTCGCGTCCGGCGCGCGCTCCGCCGCCGGGTTGGGGAACCTCACCCCCGGAAGCCGGGGCCTCACGCACCCAACCCAGACCGCACCAGCCGCCCGCCGCCCGCCGCCCGCCGCCGGGTTGGGGAACCTCACCCCCGGAACCCGGGGCCCTAGGCACCCAACCCGAGCGTGCCCCGAGCGCGCCGCGTCAGTGCGCGGAGTCCTCCGGTCCTGACGATGGCGGCACCAGGTTCAGGTGGTAGCGCGACGCCGTGGGCCCAGCCTGCCCCTGGTACTTGGACCCGTCCGCCCCGCTGCCGTAGGGCCGCTCGGCCGGCTTGTCCAGGGCGAAGAAGGCGAACTGGGCCACCTTCATCCCCGGGTAGAGCAGGATCGGCAGCGTGGCGACGTTCGACAGCTCGAGGGTGACGTCGCCATCGAACCCGGCGTCGATGAAGCCGGCGGTGGAGTGGATGACCAGTCCGAGCCGCGCGAGCGAGCTCTTGCCCTCCAGACGCGCGACGATGTCGGAGGGCAGCGTGATGCGCTCGAGCGTGGAGCCCAGCACGAACTCCCCCGGATGGAGCACGAACGGCTCCTCGCCCGCCTCGACCAGCTCGGTCAGTTCCGGCTGCTCTTGCCGCACGTCGATGAAGGGGTAGCGGTGGTTGGCGAAGACACGGAACCTGGAACCCAGACGCACGTCGACGCTGGACGGCTGGATCCCGTCCTCCAGTAGCGGGTCGATGCCGATGCGGCCGGCGGCGAGCGCCTCGCGGATGGTGCCGTCGGACAGGATCATGCACGCCTCCGCCGTCTCGCCGTATCGACCACTGGGCCCGCGTTGCGACCCCCGTGGGCCAGCGAGTACGTTCTGCTCCCCCGCGGGTGTAGTTCAATGGTAGAACACGAGCTTCCCAAGCTCGGAACGGGGGTTCGATTCCCCTCACCCGCTCTTC
>PWEU01000382.1 GCA_003554005.1 Nitriliruptoraceae bacterium | reverse complement strand
TCTCGATCTTCCGACGGCCGGTCTCCTCGGTCTTGGGCAGCCGGATTCGCAGCACACCGCGGTCCAGCGACGCCTCGATCCCGTCCTCGTCGACCTGCTCCTCCAGATCAGGCAACGCAGGCGTCCACCCGCCGACCCCTGCTTCGGGTCGAGAGAGGCTGCCCAGCAGCTGGTCCCTGAAGCGGTCGAACTCCTCGAACAGATCGCTCGCCGACCGGGCCGGCTGGAGCGACGTGCGTGGCAGTCGTCCGTTCATCCGACGTCCCTCCCTCGTAGTTCGTGGTCCCGCGGTCGTCCGTTCCATCGAACTCCGAGGTCCTTCGAGAGTCGAGGCAGACATGGAAGGGCGCAACCCACCGGGGCCTGTCCGGAGGAGCGTGACCCTCCTGGTGGGGCATGGATGGCGGGGGACACAGCACACCCGTTCAGCACGCCAGTCGGCGTGTCGGCCACCACGGAAGCCACCGTCCACGCCCGATCCTCGCTGCCGCCAGGCTCTGGGACCGCGCGGAGGCGCGGTCCCCGGCCGGTGCATCAGCCGGGATCGCGGAGATGGCTGTGTCGCAGCCATCATCGCGATGGGGTGCTGCGCTGATGAACGCCCCAGCGAGCCCGTTACCACGCTGCCACCGATCGGTACTCGAAGCAGCCGCCGATAGAGCCGCCGAACGTCGACCGCCAGCGCATCCGACCTTCGACGATGCCGCCGAAGTCGGAGGTCCGCTCGGACGAGGGGGAGCCTTGCTCAGCGAGGACGGCACGACCGAGGAGTTGCTCGAACCCGTAGCACCCGCCAGCGACGGTGCCGCGGCCGTTGCACCTGGAACCACGTCGCTGGCAGAGCACCCTGGCCGCCGGGTCGGCCTCCTGCACCGCCGGTGACCGATGAGACGCTGACCGGTAGCGTCGGTGCGAGCCAGGGATGGGAGGGAACACGGACCGTGACGAGGCACGCAGGTTGCTCCGCGAGCACGACCATGCGCTGCTGCACACCTACCGCCGGGACGGGTCGCCCCGGATGTCGCCGGCTGACGCCGGTCGGAGTGATGAGTCCCGGACTGGATGATCGAGGAGGCAGTACATGGCCGCAGCTCCGGCGCCCGGGAGGGGTAGACGGCTCGGCCCTCAGGGCGCGCCGACGACCTCCGTGTCGGGCAACGAGGCCGCGAACGCGGACCGCAAGGTCAGGATGCGTCCGTCGCGAGAGCGCTGAGAACGCCGTGCCGGTCGGACCCTCGGCGCTGGAGAACACCGCCAGTGCCACACCGCTGAGGCAACCGGCAGGCACGGTCCGTGCGCGGTGGCACGCGCCGACCGGTGGGCGGCGGGGATGGCGGAGGTGGACGGGAATCGAACCCGCCAGAGGCGCCCTGCGCCTCTCGCCGGTGTTGAAGACCGGGGGCCCCACCAGGGAACCGGACACCTCCGAGCACCTGCGTGCTCGGGTGGCACCGTAGCCACCGAGACGAGGATGTGGTCCTCAGGCCGAGGAGAGAGGCGGCGCGCCGTGGCCCGATGTCGTCGTGTGACGGTCGGTCCGCGGGTTGCTCGCGCACCGTGGTCGGACCTGTCCCTCGTGAGGTGCGCGAGCAACGCGGGGGAGGGTCGTGCTGCCGTCTGCCCGTCCGGCGGTCCGACGGAGCCGACCGCACCGATCGCACCCGTCGCTCGACCGAGCCCGGTGCCCATCCGCCATACTGGCCGCCGCGGCTGGACGCAGTGCTGCTCAGAGCGATCGAGGACCCATGTCGAACCCCACGCCGACGCAGCCACGCTTGACCGCCCTGAGCCACGGCGCCGGCTGTGCCTGCAAGCTGAGCCTGGATGAGCTGCAGGGGATCCTTGCGGGGGTCACCTGGCCGGAGCATGATGACCTGCTCGTCGGGCTGGCCAGCGGCGACGATGCGGCGGTGTGGCGCCAACCCGACGGCCGTGTGATGGTCGCCACCACGGACTTCTTCACCCCGCTGGTCGACGATCCGCGCGACTGGGGTCGGATCGCCGCGACCAACGCGGTCAGCGACGTCTACGCGATGGGTGCGACCCCGCGGGTCGCTCTGAACCTGGTGGGCTGGCCCCGCGACCTCGACTTCGACCTGCTCCGCGAGGTGCTGGACGGCGCGGTCGGGGTGGCCGCTGACGCCGGGTACGTGATCGCCGGTGGCCACTCGATCGACGCGGTCGAGCCGCTGTTCGGTCAGGTCGTGATCGGTGATGCCGACGAGGTGGACGTCCTGACCAACGCCCGTGCGGTACCAGGACAGGCGATCGTGCTGACCAAGCCGATCGGGACCGGGGTGGTGACCACCGCTCTGAAGCGGTCGGCGCCGCTGACCGCCGACGATGATGGCCCGCTCGCTGTGGCCTATCGCGCGGCGCTCCGGGAGATGACCCGCCTGAACCGTGACGCCGCTCGCATCGCCCGCGAGCAGGAGGCCACCGCCGCCACCGACGTCACCGGGTTCGGCCTGCTCGGCCACCTCCACCGGCTCGCCACCGCCAGCGGTCTCGCCGCGACCCTCCACGCGGCGCAGGTGCCCCTCCTGCCCCACGTCGGTGAGCTGCTCGATGCCGGGTTCGTGCCCGGCGGCTCGCAGCGCAACGCCGAGCAGGCCGGCCGCTTCCTCACCGGTCAGCTGCCATCGGAGCGCACCCGGCTGCTGCTCGCCGACGCGCAGACCTCCGGTGGCCTGCTGTTCACCGTGGACGCCGCTCGTGCGGAGGCGGCCGTCGCGGCCCTGACCGGGCTCGGCCACGACGCGGCCGTGGTCGGCAGCACGCACGAGGGCGCGCCGGGCCAGCTGCGGGTGGTCGAGGGGTGAGCGATCCCCGCCGCGCGGTGCCGGCCCTCGGCCGCCTCCTCGACCGCCCGGCGGTGGTCGAGGCGATCGCCGAGCACGGCCGCGACCTCGTGGTCACCGCGCTGCGGGCCGCCTTGGACGAGGCCCGTCGGACCGCAACCGCCGGCGGCACGATCGAGGACGAGGGCGCGCTCATCGCCAGCGTGGTCGCCGCGCTCGATGGACGCCCGGCCCCCGAGCTCACCCCGGTG
>PWEU01000066.1 GCA_003554005.1 Nitriliruptoraceae bacterium | reverse complement strand
AGCCTGGCGACCCGGCGGTGGTGTTACCAGGGCCGGTCGCCCCTCCCCGCCCGAACCCACCGAGGGCACCGAAGCGGACCCGCAGCGGTCACCGAGCCTGCCGGAGGACCGTGTGGTCAGACGTCGCACGGCAGGTGCGGCCGGACCCAGAGGGTGCACGATGCTCCTGCTCGAGGCGTTGACACGGGACTTCGGCACCCTGCGAGCGCTCGACCACGTGGATCTCGGTGTCCGCCGCGGTGAGGTGCTCGGGCTGCTCGGCCACAACGGCGCCGGCAAGACGACCACGATCCGGCTCGTCGCCGGGCTGCTCACCCCGACCGAAGGCCGGGTCCGCGTCGACGGGCTCGACCCCGTCGTCGACGGGCCGACCGTACGGCGGCGCCTGGGCGTGCTGCCGGCCAACGCCGCCGTGGACGACCGGCTCACCGGCCGGCAGAACCTGCGGTTCACCGCCGAGCTGTTCGACCTACCCCGCGCCGACCTGGAGGTCCACCTCGACCGGCTGTTGGCGCGCCTGCAGCTGGCCGACCGGGCCGACGAGCCGGCCGGCACCTACTCCACGGGTATGCGCCAGCGCCTGTCGCTGGCACGGGTGCTGCTGCATGACCCGGAGGTCCTGCTCCTGGACGAGCCGACGGCCTCCCTCGACCCCGTCGCCGCCCGGATGGTCCGCGACATGATCGCGGAGCTGGCCGAAGGCCCCTCGGAGGGCCGGGCCCGCACGGTCGTGCTCTCGACCCACGACCTCGACGAGGCGCAGCGGCTCTGCCACCGGGTCGCGATCCTCGAGCACGGCTGTGTCCGCGCGCTCGGTACCCCGGCCGAGCTGGCGGGTTCGTGGGGCAACGACGTGGTGGTCGAGGTCCACGCCGACGACCTCGCCGCCGCCATGGTGCTCGAACCGGTGGCCGGGGTCGTCGCACAGGCGGAGAACGGCCGGCACCTGCGCTTCCCCGGGGTCGCCCGCGCCGAGGTACCCCGCATCGTCCACGACCTGTCGGCAGCCGGCGTCAGGGTCTACGGCGTCGACGTGCGCGGGCCCTCACTCGAGGACGTGCACCTGCGCCTGCACGCCGACACCACCACGACCACGGAGGCCGACCGATGACCGAGCTGCCCAGCGTCCGCCTCCTGCTCGCCGTCGTGCGCCGCGATCTCCGGCTGCTGGTGGCCAGCCGCGCCACCCTGATCCCGCTGCTGGTGCTACCGGCGGTCGTGTTCGTCCTCCTGCCGCTGGTGGCGGGGCTGGCGCCGGGTGCACTCAACCTGCCGCTGGACGACCTCGACCATCTCGTCGCGGTGCTGCCGGAGCTGCTCCCTGCCGGGACGACGGTGCCCTCCGATCCCGAGGGGCAGGTCGTCACCGTGCTCCTGGTGTCGCTGTTCGCCCCGATGATCCTGGTCGTGCCCGTGATGCTCGCCACGGTCGCGGCCGCGAGCGCGATCGCTGGTGAGCGTGAGCGCCGCACCCTCGAGTTGCTGCTGCTGTCCCCCATCACCGACCGTCAACTGCTCCTGGCCAAGACCCTCGGTGCCTGGGTGCCGGCGTTGGTGATCACCGTGCTCGGCTCGACCGCCTACCAGGTGGTGGCCACGGCGCTGCTGGCCGGCTACGACGTGCGGCCCTTCCCGAACCTGTTGTGGACGCTGGTGACCGTGTGGGTCAGCCCGGCGATCGCCGCGGTGTCGCTGCTGCTGGTCGTCGTCATCTCCGGGCGCAGCCGCACCGTGCAGGACGCCATCCAGCTCGGCGGGGTGCTGGTCCTGCCGCTCATCGGCCTGCTCGTCGCCCAGTCCACGGGGGTCCTGCTCCTGACCCCGCTCCACCTCGCCGTCGGCGGTGGCGTGCTGTGGGTCGTGGCCGGGCTCCTGCTGCAGACGGGGGCCCGGGCGCTCACGCGCGATGTGCTCTCCACCCAGTTGTGAGCATGGGTGACCCTCTCGCCGTCGAGGGGTGGTATCGCCGCGCCGGTCATGGCTTCGGCCCCTTGCGCCGAGGCTGGTCCCGCGGCACCGTCGAAGGACGCCCCACAGGCGGGTGGTCGGATGGTGCGGTCCGGTGCGGGTACGACGGGCCCGCGGTTCTGGCAGCGGGGGGTGACGGCCTGCCTCGTGCTGCTCATCCTCGGCCTGTCCGGGCTCGCAGGCTGCGGCGGGGTCGATCCCACCGGCGAGGTGCTGGTGGACGGGTCGTCGTGGACCCGGGTCGCAGATCCGGACGGGGTGTTCGGGACCCCGGAGCAGGAGAGCGTCGGTATCTCCGACGTGGTGGTCGGCGGACCGGGCTACGTGGCCTTGGGCGCCCACGGACAGGGTCGCTTCGGAGAGGACGGCACGGTCGCGGCGGTGTGGACGTCTGAGGACGGGACGACCTGGAACCGGGTCCCCCATGACGACGAGGTGTTCGGGTCGGTCGGCAGGGGCCGGATCACGGCAGCCAGTGCGGTCACCACGGGTGGCCCCGGCCTGGTCGTCGTCGGCTTCGAGGCGCGGGATGGGGCATCGGTCGCACTCGCGTGGTTGTCGGCGGACGGGCTGGCGTGGACCCGGGTCGAGGTGGACGACCCGCGGGAGCGGGGCGCGACCGGCCTGTACCTGCAGGCGATCGTGGACACCGACGACGGGTTGGTCGCGGTCGGCATGGAGCGCGGCAGGCCGACGGATGCCCCCGAGTACCTCGCCGCCTGGGGCTCGGTCGATGCAGTGGAGTGGGCCCCGATCGCGCTCACCCCGGAGGAGGACGCGGCCGTCTGGGGCTGGCTGTCCGCGGTGGCTGTCCACGACGGCCAGGTGGTCGCCGCCGGCACCACAGACGGGCCCGATGGCCAGCGGTGGGTCGCCACCGTGTGGCGCGGCAGCGCGGCGGAGGGTCTGGTCCGGATCCCCCACGACGACGAGGTGTTCGGCGGCGCTGGGATGCCGGGGATCAACGGGCTGACCACCGGCGGAGCAGGGCTGGTCGCGGTGGGCACCACGACCTCCCACCACCTCGATGAGCCCAAGTGGTCACCCGCGGCGGTATGGACCTCGCCTGACGGCGCCACCTGGCAGCGGGT
>PWEU01000050.1 GCA_003554005.1 Nitriliruptoraceae bacterium | reverse complement strand
ACCCGTCCGGCGGCGACCGCGACCCGTCCGGCGGCGACCGCGACCCGTCCGGCGGCGACCGCGACCCGTCCGGCGGCGACCGCGACCCGTCCGGTGGCGACCGCGACCCGTCCGGCGGCGACCGCGACCCGTCGAGCGAGGACCACGGACCCGCGTCGCCGCACCATCTGACCGTGCGGCTGCGGACCCGCCGGGACGGGAGCTTCGACGCGCAGGTGCTCACCGGCGTGGCCGACGGGCACCTCGATGCCGATGGGCAGCTCCAGTTCAGGGCGACGGCTCGGCTCCATCACGTGGGCCTCGACCACCTCGACATCGAGGTGGACGGGCACCGGCAGCGGGTCGGCGTCCACGTCGACGCGGCCGGCGCGGTGCAGGTCGTCTCCGCCGCGCTCGGTGTGGTCGAGCTCGCGGCGGTGCCCCGGTTCCCCGACCGGGCGGAGGAGGCCGTGGCGGGGGCGACCCGCTCGCCGATGCCCGGCGTGGTCGTGGCGGTGGCGGTCGAGGAGGGCGCACAGGTCGCCGAGGGTGCGGTGCTGGTGACCGTCGAGGCGATGAAGATGGAGCACCGGGTCACCGCCCCCCAGGCCGGCACGGTCACCGAGGTCCGGGTCGTGGCCGGTCAGCAGGTCGATGCCGACCAGGTGCTGGTGGTCGTCGAGGCCTGAGCGCCAGACCGGCGGTGACGCACCGGCGGTGACGCACCGGCGGTGACGCACCGGCGGTGACGCACCGGCGGTGACGCGAGGGCACAGGTCCACCCGGTCCTCGGTCCGGTGCCCTCAGCCGAGCATGCGCACCGCGATCGGTTCGATCACGGCACCGACGATGACCGCGGTGAAGGCTCCCACCAGCACGATGGCCGCCGCCAGGATCCACACGGTGGCGACGACGCTGCCGCTCGGCTCGGTGGCCTCGGCGACCAGGGCCTCCTCGGGTTCTCGCACGAAGATCTGCTCGAACAGCCGCAGGAAGTACACCAGGGTCAGCAGGCTGGAGGCACCGATGACGATCGCCACGGTCCAGTTGGACACGTCCACGGCGCCCCAGACGAGGTAGAACTTCGACCAGAACCCGGCCAGCGGTGGGATGCCGACCATCGACAGCGCCGCGATCGCGAAGCCGAACATCGTCAGTGGCATGCGCTTGCCGAGCCCGGCGAAGCGGGGGATGGCCTTGAGGTGGGGGCGCTGGATGATGCCGCCGGCCACCAGGAACAGCGCGCTCTTCATCAGCGCGTGGTTGAGGACGTGCAGCAGGGCCCCGATCAGCGCCAGCGGCGTAGCCAGCCCGATCCCGACGCCGATGTAGCCGAGTTGGGCCACCGTTGAGTAGGCCAGCATCCGCTTGATGTCGCGTTGCCGGATGGCCAGCACGGAGCCGACGACCACCCCGGCGAGCCCGAACCAGATCAGCGCGGTCGAGACCGGCAGGCCCTCCGCGCCGAGGTAGGTCGGACCGAACACGTCGAACAGGATCCGCACCAGCGAGTAGGCACCGGCCTTGACCTGCACCGCCGCGAGCAGCGCGGCCACGCCGGGGGGCGAGAAGCTGTGGGCGTCGGGCAGCCAGATGTGCAGGGGGAACAGCGCCATCTTCAGCGCGAGCCCGATCACGATCAGCCCGAGCCCACCGAGTACCGAGGGCGAGTCGGAGATGGCCGGCAGCCTCGCGGCCATGTCGGCCATGTTCAGGGTGCCGGTGGAGAAGTACAGGAACCCGATGCCCAGGAGGTACAGCCCGGAGCCGACGGTGCCGAGCAGCAGGTAGCGGAACGCGGCGAAGGTGCCGCGGTCGCCGCCCAGCGACACCAGCCCGTAGGTGGAGATGGCGTAGATCTCCAGCATCACGAACAGGTGGAACAGGTCACCCGAGAGCATCACGCCCGTGAGGCCGGTGAGCAGCAGCAGCGCCAGGGCGTACACCGGCATGCCCCGCCCTGGCCGGATGTCGAAGGCGACATCGACGGGGTACAGCGACACCATCAGCCCGATGAAGGCCACGATGGTGACCATGAACCCTGACAGCGGGTCGAGCACGTACTCGATGCCGATCGGGGGCGGCCAGCCGCCGATCTCGTAGGTCAGGCGACCGTCGGTCACGACCCGGACCAGGCCTGTGATGCCGAAGACCAGGGACAGCGAGGTGGCGGCGATGGCCACGATCTGGGCGGCGTCGGCGCGCCACAGCCCGAGGAGCACGGCGAGCACCGCGCCGAAGAGCAGGGGCAGCAGAGGCAGGATGGGCAGCTGGCTCACGCTGATCCCTGCCCGTCGCCGAGGCCCTTCGGGTCGTCGTCGTGCCGCTGCGACCCGTCGTCGGGAGCAGGGTGGTCCGTGCTGTGCCCGTGGACCGGGCTGCGCTCCACCTCGTCGTTCTCGAGCTCGGTGTCGGTCGGAACGCGGCCCGCGAGCCGGGCGGCGACGACGTACTCGTCGAGGCTGCCGTGTGCCCGGGAGATGCGCACCAGCAGCGCGAGCCCCACACCGAGCACGCCCACGCCCACGACGATGGCGGTCAGGATCAGCAGGTGGGGAAGGGGGTCGACGTAGAGCGCCGGGTCCGTCCCTCGCTCGTCGAGCACGGGCGCGGTCCCGCCTTCCTGCAGGCTGCCCTCGATGAAGAAGATGTAGATCGCGGTGGAGAAGATGACCAGCCCGATCAACTTCTTGGCCAGATCCTGCTTCGCCAGCACGCCGTAGAGCCCGATGGCCAGCAACGCCAGGACGAACAGGTAGACGTAGCGGGAGAGGAACAGCTCGATCATCGCCGGTCCTCCTCGACGTTGGCCGCAGGGCGTAGCTGGCGCACTGCTTCGTCGGCTCCGGTGATGACGTCGAAGATCAGCAGCATCGCGCCGAACACCGCGAAGCCGACGGCCACCTCGACGGCCAGGATGCCGAGGTAACGCACGCGCGAGGCCTCGAGGCCTGCCACCTGGATGGCGCCGTAGTCCAAGAGGGCACCACCGACCACCAGCGGCGCGGCCGCCACCAGTAGGAACAGCAGCATCCCGAGGCCGCCGACCACCGGTCCGAGCCAGGTGGGGAACAGCCGGTAGGCCAGCTCGCTCGGCAGGGTGATCCGGGGCAGGATCGCGCCGACGGCGAGGAACCCCCCTCCGGCGAACCCACCGCCCGGGCCGTAGTGGCCGTGGGCGATGATGTAGATCCCGAACAGCAGCAGGAAGGGCACCAGCACCGCGCTGACCACGCGGACCACGACCGAGGGGTAGGCGCCGAGCATCATCTGGCCTCATCCCCTTCGGTGCTCGTGAGGTCGTCGCCGCCCGTGTCCGAGCCGGCAGGGCCGGCGTGGTCGCTGTCGTGGCCGTCGCCGGCCTCGGCGTGGTCGTCCTGGTCGCGGCGGCGCACCAGCACCATCGCTGTCGACAGGGCTGCGGTCAGGATCACCAGGGCCTCCCCGAGAGTGTCCTGCGATCGGTAGTCGGCCAGCAGCGACGTGACGACGTTGGGGGTCTCGGTGTCAACCAGGGATTGGGAGAGGTAGATCTGGCTGACGCCGAGCTGGGCGGGGGCATCCGGGTCGCCGCGGTCGGGCAGCCCCGTGGCGGCGTAGAGCATCAGCGCGAGGAACAGCCCGATCAGCGGCAGCACGACGTAGCGGCGCCGCGGGTCGGGACGGGGCTCGGAGCGGCGGGTGGTGGCCAGGATCGCGGCGATGAGCAGCAGCCCGGTGATACCGGCACCGAGCGCGGCCTCCACCAGCGAGACGTCCACGGCGGAGACCCCGGCGAACAGCAGGGACACGAACAGGCTGTAGGCGGTCAACATGGCCACGGCGGTGAGCAGGTCCTTGGTGACCAGCGCGAGCACCGCCGCCGCGATCAGCACCAGGAAGAGGACGACGTCGAGGGCCTCGATCATGAGCGCTCCCCTCCCAGCTCTCGGTCGGCTGCCGCCTGGTCCAGTTCGATCCGGGGCCTCGAGCCGGTGCGGTAGGCGGCGCGGACCAGGGCGTGAACGGCCGTGGGGTTCGCGATCGTGGCGAAGATGATGATGAAGGCGAGCCGCCCACCTGCGCCGAGATCCACCTCGGGTCGCAGCAGCACGCCGAGGAATACCATCGTCATCCCGATGGTCTCCGACTTCGCCACGGCGTGGGCGCGGGTGTAGAGGTCGTGCATGGTGAACAGAGCGAGGGCGCTCACCGCCATCAGCAGGACGCCGGTCGCGATCAGGGCGTTGGCGGCGATGGTCACGATGGCACCTCCCCGGAGGAGGCGGCATCGGGGTCCGTGCCCGGCTGCTGCGTCGAGGTGGCACCGGCCGGGCCGCGGTCCGCATCCCGCTCGCGGATCTGCTGCTCGAAGTAGCGGCCCAGCGCCAGCGGCAGCAGGAAGGCGAGCAGCGCGTAGCTGATCCCGATGTCGAAGAACAGGTTGGGACGCTCCAGCACCGCGCCGAGCAGCACGATGATGACCACGCCGTTGGCCGTCACCAGCGCGACGGCCACGAGCCGGTCGAACACCGTCGGCCCGGCCCACACCCGGTGCAGTCCTGCGCCGATCAGCACGGCCACGGCGATCGTTGCACCGACGAGGAAGGGATCCATCATCGCACCCCTCCGGTGCCGTCCACCTCGATGTCGCCGTCGGGGTGCTGGTCAGCGACGTCGGGGTCGTACAGCGGTTCCCACTCCAGCTTCGGCGGGTCGTCGGGGGGCACACGGAAGATCCGGGCGATGTGGCGCTGGACCTTCGCCTCCGCGATGTCAGCGGCGCTGGCGGCGTTGAAGGCGTGCACCGTGAAGAGGTTGCCCTCCACCTCGATGGTGTTGGTGCCCGGCACGAGCGTGATCGAGTTGGCCAGGATCGCGCGGGCGGCGGGGGGTTCCAGGCCCGTGCGGAAGCGGAAGACACCCGGCTTGGGGGCCAGCTTCGGGTTGACCACCACCCACGCGAGGCTGAAGCCGGAGACGACCTGGCGCAGGAACAACCACATGATGTAGACGATCAGCGCCAGGGGGTTGAAGCCCCCACCCTCGCGGTGCTCGCCCGTTTCGCTGTCGACGACCGCGATCGTGTACCAGGCGATCCACGCCGCCGAGGCGACGCCGATCACCAAGAACAGCGGGTCGAGGCGCGCGGACAGCACCAGCCAGAAGATCATGAGGAGCACGAACAACACCAGGATCCGAAGGTTGCGCTTCACAGCAGGCTCACGATCAGCAGCACAGCTGCGGTTGCGAGCAGGACACCGCCGAGCGTCCAGGTGGCGACCACGTCGGGTGGGCCTTCCTCGGCGGGTTCGAACGCCCGCGCGAGCATGGTGCGGGCGCCGCTGCGGGTGGAGGCCACGGCTCGGCTGCCGGCTGAGGCGGGCGCGTCGGCGCGCGCCAGGCTGCGTTCGGCCCGGTGCGAGCTCAGTACCACGGGCAGGCGGCGGTAGACCCAGTCGAGGTCGAGGTTGATCTTCGCCTTCGAGCCCAGCAGAGCGAACAGCAGCCAGAACCCGAGCACGGTCATGATCAGGATCTGCAGCTTCTCCACCACCGGCCCGAGCGCGTAGGGCGCGCGCGTGATCTCGGTGGGCATCAGGTCGTAGAGCAGGCGTGGGTACAGACCGATGGCGATGTTCAGCGCCGCGGCGGCGCCCATGGCCACGTACATCGACACCGGCACCGGCTTGACCACGACCCGGTCGGTGCCGTCCTCGGTGGCGGGGCCCATGCCGCGCGTGCCGATGAAGGGGGCGTAGGGCAGCTTCAGCCCCGTGGACAGGAAGGTCCCGACCGAGACGACCTTCAGTGCGATGACCAGCCAGGCGAGCTCCTCCTGGCCGGCGGCGTAGGGGATCAGCTCCTTGGAGACGTAGCCGGAGAACAGCGGCACCGAGGAGATGGACCCCGCCCCGATCATGTACAGCACCGCCACGGACCGCATGCGGTTGAGGACGCCGCCGAGGTCGCTGGCACGGGAACGCCCCGTCGCGTAGAGCACGGCGCCCATGCCCATCAGCAGCAGGCCCTTGTAGAGGATGTGCGAGAAGGCGTGTGCCGTGGCGCCGTTCAGCGCGGTCTCCGTGCCGATCCCGACGGCGGTGACCATGAAGCCGACCTGGCTGATGATGTGGTAGCTGAGCAGCCGGCGGATGTCGTTCTCGAGGATGGCGTACAGCACCCCGTAGATCGCCATGATGACGCCGAGGTAGACCAGCACCTGTGCGCCGGGGAAGCCCCGGATCAGGGCGTAGACCGCGGCCTTGGGGGTGAAGGCCGACAGGAACACCGTGCCGGCCACCGAGGCGGTGGGGTAGGCGTCCTTCAGCCACGCATGCAGGGGCGGGACGCCGGCCGACAGGGCGAAGGCGGCCAGCACCAGCCAGCCGGCCACGCCTGGCTCGAAAGCCTCGAAGGTGAGCGAGCCGGTGGTCTGGTACTGCACGATCAGTCCGCCGAGCAGCAGCTTGCCCCCGGCGATGTGGAAGAACAGGTAGCGCATGCCGGAACGGTTGGAGCGCGTGGTGCGGCGGGAGAGGATCACGAAGCTCGAGGTGACGGCCTTCAGCTCCCAGAACAGGAACAGGGTCAGCAGGTCGCCGGCGTAGATCACGCCCATGGCGGCGCCGACGTAGGCCAGCGCGACGGCGCGCTCGCCGATCGGCTGGGTGGCCAGGCCGTAGATGCTGGACAGCAGCGCGGCGACGGCGAACACCCCCCCGAAGGCGGTGGTCAGCCTGTCGACACGCAGCAGTTCGAGCTCGAAAGTCATCAGCGGTGCGGTGACCAGGGTGCCGTCAACCAGGGTCAGCACACCGGCCAGCGCCAGCACCGGGGCGACCAGGGTCAGCATCTGGCCCGGACGTCGAGGGAGCACGCGGACCAGGACCGCGGCGATCAGCAACGGCCAGGCGGGGTGCAGCAGCAGCTCGCTCACGCTGCCCCCCCGGGGTCGGGCACGTTGCGGTGGTCTTGGTCGCCCGCGCCGCCCGTCCGGTCAGCGGCACCGGGGTCGCCATCCGTGCGCACGCCGTCGGTGCGCACCCCGTAGACGTCGTGCTCGATGTCGGGGGTGCGGTCGGCGGGGTAGTAGTCCTCGCCGCGCTGCAGGACGGGCGCCATGGCCTTCTTGGCGACCAGGGTCAGGATGATGGTCCCGAACAGCCCGATGCCGGCGCCGTAGCCGACCACGGGGGAGTAGCCGATCAGCAGGTCGAGCCCGAGGCCGACCACGGCTACCACGGCGATGACGGGGAGGGCACGGGTGGTCACGATCCCCCTCCGGTGACCGCCGCGGCAACGCTGCCCGCGAGCTCGTACAGCCCGGTCCAGTCGGCGAGGCCGAGCAGGATCGACAGCACCCCGGTGGTGAACAGCGGCACCACCATCAGCGCGGAGGCCTCCCCGTAGCCCTCGTGGCCGTGGTGGTCCTGGTGGCCGGAGGGGCCGTCGTGGTTGTCGTGCGCACCCTGGTCGTCGTGGCCGGTTCGGCCTGCGCGGTCGTCGTGCGCCGCCACCTCGACGTTGGCTCCCGTGGTGGAGCCGGCCGGCTCCGCAGGGTCGGGGGCGTGCGCGCCCGCACCCGCCGCACCGGCCATGGCCAGGGCGGGTTCGGGGTCGTGTCCGGGTTCGGGGTCGTATCCGGGGTCGGGGTCTGGGGTGTGCCCCGCGGCCGGGGCCGCGTCGGGGGCGTCCGGGGCGGGACGGAAGAAGGCCCGGTAGACCACGGGGAACAGGTAGCCGGCGGTCAACAGCCCCGCGCCGACCATGATCGTGGCGTAGACGTAGGCCTCGGCCTCGAGCGCGCCGGTGATCAGGGTGAACTTCGACAGGAACCCGCCGGCGGGGGGCAGACCCGCCAGAGAGAAGGACGCGAGCGCGAAGGCGACCATCGTGAAGGGCATACGTCGCCCGATGCCGTCCAGCTCGCTGACGTGATCCTTATGTGCCGCGATGTGGATCGCCCCGGCGGCGAAGAACAGGGTGATCTTGGCTACACCGTGGTTGAGGATGTGCAGCAGCGAGCCTTCGTAGGCGCTCTGCGACAGCAGGGAGAAGCCGAGCACGATGTAGGCCAGGTGTGCGATGGTCGAGTAGGCCAGCCGCCGCTTGAGGTGGTCTTGGCGCAGGGCGATGATCGAGGCGAGCAGGATCGTGGCACCCGCCACCGCTGAGAGCACGCCCTGGATATCGACGGCTGCGATCGCGCCGGGTCCGAGCACGAAACCGACCGCCCGCCCCACGGCGAACACCCCGCCCTTGACCACGGCCACGGCGTGCAGCAGGGCGGACACCGGTGTCGGCGCCACCATCGCCCCGGGGAGCCAGGCGTGCAAGGGCATCAGGCCGGCCTTGGTGCCGAACCCGACGGCGAGCAGCAGGAACACCACCACCGTCAGCGTGGAGTCGAGCTGGTCGCCGACGAACCCTCCGGCGGCGAAGCTCAGTTCGCCTGTCTGGGCGTAGATGATGATCATCGCCAGCAGCACCAGCGCGCCACCGGTGAGCAGGTAGCCGAGGTAGGTGCGGCCCGCGTGGATCGCCTTGGTGTCGCCCTTGTGGGTCACCAGGGGGTAGGTGGTGACGGTGAGCAGCTCGTAGGCGATGAAGAAGGTGAGCAGGTCGCCGGCGAAGGCCACTGCGAAAGCGGTGGACAGACACAGGCTGTAGAAGGCGTAGAAGCGGGTCTGGTTGGAGGCGTTGTCCCCGCGCATGTAGCCGATGGCGTAGCTGCCGGCGAGCACCCACAGGAAGCTCGCCAGCACCGCGAACAGCATCCCCATGCCGTCGGCGGCTAGGGTCACCTCGACGCCGGGCAGGAGCTCGCCGAGCGAGCTGGTGAGCACCTCGCCGCGCAGGGTGGCGGGGGCGATCGCGGTCACCACACCGAAGGTCACGAGCGCGCCGAGCACCAGGCTCGCATCCCGCACCACGGGGGCGCGACGGGTGAACACGATCACCGCGGCGGTGACCGCGGGGACGAGCACCGCGGCGAGCGGTAGCAGCGACGGGGTCTCCATCGGCCTCCCGGTGCTCGGGGTCTGGGGGTGCGCTGCGTGCTCGGGGGGGGTGCTCGATCGTGTCGGTGCAGGGACCGCGATGGGGCCGTGGAAGCGATCAGCGTTGGATGCTCACGGTCCGTGTGGTTCGTGTGGTCCGTGTGGTCCGTGGGGTCCGTTCCGACGTTGGCATCCGTACGGTCATGACTGCCTGCGCCATCTCGGTGGCGTCGTGCACCACCTCGCCGTCGCGGTCCTGCTGGGATCCGTGGCCGCGGACAGGGAGTTGTGCCATCGGGCGGTTGGCGCGCTGCCTTCGGTGGCGACGGGGAAGAGGCTAGCCGCCTGGCGCGGCGGCTTCAGCAGGGCCATCCGCTTCGGGTCGGAGGCTCGCAGCCGTTGTCGGCACCGGTGGGGCCTACCGTCCTGCGGCCCTGCCTAGCCCTACCACGACCACCGGTCCAGCAATCATGGTCAGTGCGGATTGAGCGTCTGTTCACCGTCCCGTGACCTCGGGTTCGGACTCCGGCTACCTGTCGCCACCAGCCTCGTCATCGCGAGCCGAGGAACCTCCTTCGGTCGCTGTTGCGAGGTCGGTCGTGGCGCGCTTGATCCTGGAAGGTGTCAGCAAGCGGTTCGGCGATGTCCAGGCCCTCGCGCCCCTTGATCTCGAGATCGGCCAGGGGCAGTTCGTCGGGGTGCTGGGTCCGTCGGGCTGTGGCAAGACCACCCTGCTGCGCTGTCTGGCGGGGCTGGAGGCGCCCGACACGGGGCGGATCCGCTTCGGGGACCGGACCGTGGTCGACGTCGACGCCCGCGTGCAGGAGCCTCCGCAACGTCGCGGGCTCGGCATGGTGTTCCAGGATCTGGCGCTGTGGCCCCACCTGACCGTGTTCGAGAACGTGGCCTACACGCTGCGCGCCCGCAAGGACACCGACGACCTCCACGACCGTGTCCACGACGCGCTGGCCAAGGTCCAGCTCCCGGTCCAGTCCGGCCGCTACCCCCACCAGCTCTCGGGTGGCCAGCAGCAGCGGGTGGCCTTCGCCCGGGCGGTCGTGGACCGCCCGCCGGTGCTGCTGATGGACGAGCCGCTGTCGGCGCTGGACGCGGCGCTGCGGGTGGACCTGCGCGCGGAGCTGACGGCGCTGACCCGTTCGCTCGGGCTGACCGCCGTCTACGTCACGCACGACCAGCACGAGGCCATGTCGATGGCCGATCGCATCCTGGTGATGCAGGACGGGTTCGTCCGGCAGGATGGGGCCCCCGAGACCGTCTACCAGCACCCGACCAGCCGCTTCGTCGCCGACTTCATCGGTCGGTTGAACGCCCTGGACCGGCCCCTGTCCAGCGTGCTGCCCGTCGGCGCTGCCGCCCCGGTGGCAGGGACCATCAACGGCCATGACAGGCAGGAGCGCCCGGTCACGCTGGCGGACACCGCCGACCACGAAGCCGCCGACGTGAGCGCCGCCGACGTGAGCGCCGCCGACGTGAGCGCCGCCGACCACGAAGGCGCCGACGCGAGCGCCGCCGACGCGAGCGCCGCCGACGCGAGCGCCGCCGACGTCCGTGCGCGCATCGACGCCTCCACCGAGGTGGTGCTGACGGGCAGCGGCGTGGCCGGCGTGCGTCCGGAGAAGGTCCACCTCAGCGCCAACGGCCGGGACATGGTGGCACTGCCCGCCGAGGTGGAGCTCGTCAGCTACCTCGGCGACCACTACGAGCTGCGGTGCCGCCTCGAGCTCGCCGACCGACCCTGGGTGGTTATGAGCGACCGCCGTGTCGAGGTGGGGGAGCGCGTGCTGCTCCACCTCGCGCCCGACGACCTCATCGTCACCGAGCAGTGACGACTTCCGCGCATCGACAGGGCGCCTGCGCGCCAAGGACCAGTCCTGCGAGGACCAGCGCCAAGGTGCGCCTCCGCCCGAGCCGAGCGACCACGACCGGCCGACCACGACCGACCGAGCCGACCGGCCGACCACGACCGACCGAGCCGGTCGAGCCGAGCGACCCGCTGCAGCCGACCGACCACCCTGATTCCCGAGTACCCCGATCAACAAGGACGAGGACGTGACCTTGCGACGTAGGAACCTGATCCGTGGCACCGCCGTGCTGGCGGCCGCCGCACTCGCACTCGCCGCCTGCGGCGATCCCGAGGAGGTCGATGACGCCCTGGACGATGCTGCTGACGTCGAGGAGGACGTCGACGAGCCTGAGGAGGACATGGACGACGAGCCCGCGCCCGACGAGGAGGCCGGCTCGCTGGTGTTCTACTCCGCCGGTCCTGGTGGGCTGGCCAACGACCTCGTCGAGGCCTTCACCGCGGAGACCGGCATCGAGGTGGAGATGTTCCAGTCCACCACCGGTGACGTCCTCGGCCGCCTCGAGGCGGAGATGAACAACCCCATCGCCGACATCGTCTACCTCGCCTCCTGGGTCCCCGCCGTCAGCTACAAGGAGCAGGGACGCACCCAGC
Source organism: Nitriliruptoraceae bacterium (assembly GCA_003554005.1). GTDB lineage: Bacteria > Actinomycetota > Nitriliruptoria > Nitriliruptorales > Nitriliruptoraceae > T1Sed10-7. The sequence goes on along the minus strand of PWEU01000050.1, from coordinate 2,129 downwards.
CCTACACCCCGGCCAACACCGACGATCTCAACGACGGTTGGGCCGACGAGGACGGGCCCTTCTGGGGCCGCGACGGCTCCGCGCTCGCGCTCACGGTCAACACCGACATCGCCCCCTCCATGCCCACCGACTGGGAGGACCTCGCCGCGCCGGAGTGGGAGGACCTGGTCATCATGCCCGATCCCCAGGAGTCCGGCACCGCCCGGGACTTCGTCGCCGCCTTCGTCGACGACCGCGGTGAGGACGAAGCCTTCGCCCTGTTCGACTCCCTGGCCGACAACGGGCTCGCCATCGAGGGGCCGAACCGTCCCGCGGTGGACTCAGTGGTCTCCGGCACCCACGCCGCGGTGATCGCCGGAGTGGACTACATGGGCTACGGCGACGCCGCCGCGGGTGAGCCGCTCGAGGTCGTGCTCGCCGAGTCGGGGACCATCGTCACCCCGCGGCCGATGTTCATCACCGAATGGGCAGAGAACGTCGACGAGGCGCAGGCCTTCATGGACTTCGTCTTCAGCGACACCGCCCAGCAGATCGTCGTCGACCGCTTCCTGATGCCGGCCCGCACCTCCATCGAGGTGCAAGAAACCATGCGGCCCTTCGACGAGGTCCCACTGCTCGACTTCGACTGGGCCAACGTGGAAGCCACCGGTGACGACCTGCTGGCCGAGTTCGTCTCCCGCTACATCCGCTGACCGTGTCCACCTCGACGGCGCCCGCCCCGTCACTGCCGGACGACGACGCTCCAGGAGCGTCCGGCCCGCGGCGGAGCGGGCGCCGATCCCGTGCGGCCTGGGCGAACCTCGGTGCCCTGGCCCTGCTGGCGGCGCTGATCGCGGCACCGCTGATCATGGTGCTGGTGCGGGCGCTCGCGCCTGAGGGCACCTTCGCCCCCGGGGAGGCGCTGGACACCCTCACCGCCGGGACGAACCTGCGCATCATCTGGAACACGGTGCTGCTCGGCATCCTGGTCTGCGTCGGCTCGACGCTGTTCGCGGCGCCGCTCGCGTTCCTGATGTCGATGACCGACCTGCGCCGTCACCGCTGGATCGACATCGCGGTGATCGTGCCCTTCATGACCCCGCCCTACATCAACGCGATCGCTTGGATCATCTTCATGCGGCGCCGCGGCTACCTCGAGCAGCTGGTCGGCGAGGGGGCGGCGGGGGTCCTGCAGGACGCGTTCTTCACCCCCGTCGGCATGGCGATGGTGATGAGCTTCAACCTGTTCCCGTTCCTCTACCTGATCCTCCGGAACTCGCTCGACAACATCGGGGCGAGCCCGGACGAGGCGGGCGCGGTGCACGGCGGTGGGTTCCGCTACCGGCTGCGCCGCATCATCGTGCCGCTGCTGCTCAGCGGCTACTCGATGGGCATCCTGCTGGTGTTCATCAAGTCCGCGGGGGAGTTCGGCACGCCGATCACGCTGGGCAACCGGATCGGCTTCATCGTCCTGGTCTCCGAGATCTACCAGAACACCTCGATCTTCCCCATCGACTTCGGGGCGGCAGCGGCCCTGTCCAGCGTGCTGATGTCGATCGGGATCGGCGCGTGGTTCTTCCAGCAGTGGTTCGTGTCCCGCCGTCACGACCGGGCGCTGTCAGGACGGGCGACGCGGCGGGCCACGGTGCCGCTCGGCCGGTGGCGGCCGCTGGCGTGGGCCGTGGTGGCGGTGGGGTTCCTGCTGTCCATCGTCATCCCGTACCTGACGGTGTTCGCCTCGGCCTTCACCCGGCTGGAGTCGGCGGGAGTGACCTGGGGCAACCTGACGTTGCTGAACTTCCAGGTGCTGTTCGACCCTCGCAGCGGCGCGCTCACGGCGCTCGGCAACAGCTTCCGGTTCGCGCTCATCGCGGCCACGATCACGGCGGTGATCGGGATCATGGTGGCGCTGCTGACCGTGCGCCGCCGCGGTCCGGGGGCGCGTTCGGTCGACTTCCTGGCGCTGGCACCCGACATGGTGCCGGCGATCGTGGTCGTGGTCGGTCTGATCTTCTTCTGGAACGCCGTGTGGCAGCCGGTGCCGATCTACAACACGGTGTGGATGCTGATCCTGACCTACGTGGTGCTCTACGTGCCCTTCAGCGTCCAGAACGTCAAGGCCGTCTACGGCCAGCTCGGCACGTCGTTGT
>PWEU01000104.1 GCA_003554005.1 Nitriliruptoraceae bacterium | reverse complement strand
GCCTCGAAGCCGACGACGACCAGGCCGGGGCCACCCGTGGTGACCGCACTGGCTGCCGTGATCCGGCCCCTGCCGACCGACCCGAACACCTCGTCGTCATGGGGGACCCGGCTCCAGGTCGTCCCGTCCTCAGACGTCCACACCGCCGCGACCGTGCCGTCCTCTCCGAAGCGACCCTGTCCGTGGGCGCCCACGGCCACGTAGCCCGGTCCGCCGACCACCACGTCGGAGATACCGACGCTCTCCTGCTCGGGGGTCCCGAACACCCCGTCGGGATCCTCGACCCGGGCCCACGACGACCCGTCCACCAGCACCTCGGCGGTGGGATCGACCCCGCCGCAGCCTGCGAGCCCGGACAGGCCGAGGATGAGCAGCACGAGGGCGGCCGCCATCCCCCGCTGCCAGGACCGCGGGCCCGCGGTAGCGACACCGGACCGCACCATCCGTCTACCCGCCTGTGGGGCGTCCTTCGACGGTGCCGCGGGACCGTCCTCGTCGCAAGAGGCCGACGCCCCGACCTCGTGGCGAGGTCGCGCTTCGCTGACCACCCGCGGGGCGCCACCGCCGACGGCTCCGTGACCGGCGCGCGGCCACGTCGGTGGCCCAGTGCGGTGCGACGGGGGAGGGGCGACCGGCCCTGGCCACACCGCCGCGGGGTCGCCAGGCTGACGGGAACCCTGCGGCCGGTCGAAGGGCGCTGCACGCCTGGCCGGCGCAGCCTCCGGCCGACGAAGGAGCACCCGTGAGCGTCCGGCCTCACCCCGATCTCGCCGCAGCCCCCGTCGGGCGAGCCGACGGCCTTGCTGCCGCCTCGGCTGACGACGGGACAGCCGGGGGAGCGGGCCCGATGACGCCGCTGCGACGCCTTGGTCGGTTCGCGGTCCGGGTGTGCGTGCTCTACACCGTGCTGACGGTGACCAGCAGCGTGCTCGCCGTGGTGCAGGGGCAGGAGACCGACACCCACGTGCACCTGCTGGCGCGACTGGCCTTCGTGCTGATCGGCCTCGGGGCCTTCGAGCTGGTGGACGAGCTCAGGCGGCGCGCCACCCACGCGCCGCGCTGGCTCCTGGCGGTCGCGGGCTACCTCGTCGCCGTCGTGGCGATCATGGCCGGTCTGTGGGTCTTCGCAGCGACGGGCGGTGAGCTGCATCCCAACGCCTACCGGGATGCGTTCTGGAACTTCACCGCGGTGGGGCTCGTCGTGGTCGTCGCCGTCGCTGTCCGGGACCTCATCGCCGCTCGCCGGCGGCGATGACGTCGGTCGCCGCCATCGGCCCGGAGGTCGCCAGTGGAGTTCGGCATCCTCGGTCCACTCCGCGTCGCGGGTCGTGACGGGCTGATCCGCGTGCCCGGCGGTCGCCAGGGCGAGCTCCTGGCGTTGCTGGTGATCGGTGCCGGTCGGTCGGTGCCGGCCGAGCGGCTCGTCGACCAGCTGTGGGGCGAGGATCTGCCGGCCAACCCGGCGAACGCGCTCCAGCAGCACGTGTTCGGGCTGCGGCGCCTGCTCGACCCGGCGGCCCGCGGTGACGTGCTGCTGACCCGCGACGGCGGGTACCAGCTCGCCGTGCCCGACGACGCGGTGGACGCGCGCCGCTTCGAGCAGCTCCTCCGCAGCGGATCGGCTGCGGCGGCCAGCGGCGCGCCCCACGAGGCGGTCACGATCCTGGGCGAGGCCCTCGCGCTGTGGCGCGGCGATGCGCTCCAGGGCCTGGACCGACCCTGGGCCCGGACCGAGGCGCAGCGGCTGGAGGAGCTGCGGCTGGTGGCCACCGAGGAGCGGATCGCGGCCGACCTCGTGCTCGGCCGGCACGCGGGGATGGTGCCTGAGCTCGAGACGCTGGTCGCGGCCCATCCCCTCCGCGAGCGGCTGCGCGGCCAGCTGATGGTCGCCCTCGCCGGCAGCGGTCGGCAGGCCGATGCGCTGCAGGTCTACACCGACACCCGCGAGCTCCTGGCCGAGGAGCTCGGCGTCGACCCCTCCCGGCAGCTGCAGGCCATCCACGCCGACGTCCTTGCCCAGCGGATCGTGGGACCCGCCGGGGACCGCACTGCCGGTCCTGCGACCGCCCCCTCGGCCAGCGACACCGACGAGGTGGCAGCAGCGCCCATCGCTGCTCAGGGATCGGCGTCCCAGGACGTCGCGGTCTCCAGGCCCGGTGCTCCTCGCCCGCTGCCGGTGCCACCGGGTCGCTTCCTGGGCCGTGACGAGGAGCTCGAGCGCCTCACCCGGCTGCTGGAGGACGAGCGCCTGCTGACCCTCACCGGACCGGGTGGCGCTGGCAAGACCCGGTTGGCGATCGAGCTCGCGAGAGGCCTGCGGTCCGGGTCCGCCCACCGAGAGGTCCACCTGGTGGAGCTCACACCCGTCACCGACCCGGACGCCGTCGCCTCCACGGTGGCTGCCGCGCTGGGCGTCGCTGACCACCGGGGGCTGCGCGCGACGGACGCCGTGCTGGCGGCGTTCGAGGAGCGTCAGGCGCTGGTCGTGCTCGACAACGTCGAGCAGGTCGTGGGCGCCGTGGCGGCGTTCGCCGAGCAGGTCGTCGCCGCCTGCCCGCAGGTCCAGCTCCTGGTGACCAGCCGGGAGCCGCTCGGCGTGGCCGGCGAGCTGGTGTGGCCCGTGCCCCCGTTGGCGGTCCCACCGGCCACGACCGCCAGCGGACAGCCGCTGTCGGCCAGCGAGGTGGAGCGGCACGCCGCGGTGCAGCTGTTCCTCGACCGGGTGCGCGCCGTGGCCCCGGACCTCGAGGTGTCCGCCAGCGACCTGGGCGGCGTGGCCAGGATCGTGCGGGACCTCGACGGGCTGCCGCTCGCGATCGAGCTGGCAGCCGCCCGTGCTCGCGTGCTGTCGGTGCCGGAGATCGCCGACCGGCTGCACGACCGCCTCGGGTTGCTCGCCGGAGGCCGTCGCACCGGTCCGGCCCGCCACCGCACGCTGCGGGCCACGCTCGACTGGAGCTACGAGCCGCTCACCGACGCCGAGCGGCGGGCCTTCGAGGCGGCAGCGGTCCCCGTGGCGCCGTTCACGACGGAGCTGCTCGCGCCACTGCTGGAGGCGGCCGG
>PWEU01000214.1 GCA_003554005.1 Nitriliruptoraceae bacterium | reverse complement strand
GTGGCACGGTCCGCGAGGTCCTCACCCTCGGCGTGGAGCAGGAGGCCGACGACGCCACCCTGTGGGCGGCGCTGGCCGAGGTCGGCATGGACGCCGAGGTGGCCGGGCTGCCCGAGGGGCTCTCGACCACGATCGGCGCCGGTGGGCGGGGGTTGTCGGTCGGGCAGCGCCGGCGGCTGGCCATCGCCCGGGCGCTGCTGCGACCCGCCGGGCTGGTGGTCCTGGACGAGCCCACCGGCGACCTGGACGTGGAGGCCGAGCAGGCCGTGCGCCGTGCCATCGGCCGGCTGGCGGGCCGGCGCACCGTGGTCGTCCTGACCCACCGGGTGGCGCTCGCCGAGGCCAGCGACCGGGTCGTGGTCCTGGACGCCGGCCGGGTGGTCGAGGCCGGGCGCCCGGACCAGCTGCGGGCCACCGACGGCGCCTACGCCCGGCTGGTCGCCGCCGCCGCACCCCTGTGCCCCGAGGAGGTGGCGCCCGTCCCGACGTCGCCATCGGACCTGCTGTGCTCCGCCGCGGCGACGGCACCGCCCGCGCAGCAGGACGCGGCCGCGGAGACGACCGCCCGGGCCCGGCCGGAGGACGACCGCGCCCTGGCCGGCGCCACGGCACGGCCCGGCTGGCGGGGGCAGCTCCACCAGCTGACCGCGCTGCTGAGACCCCACCGGCGCCCCCTGGCGCTCGCCGTGACCGCCGGCACCATCACCCCGCTGGCCGGGGTGGTCCTGGTCGCGGTGTCGACCTACCTCATCTCCCGCACGGCGCTGCGCCCCAACCTGCTCGACCTGACCGCGGTGATCGTGTCCGTGCGGGCGCTGTCGATCCTGAAGGGCGTGTCGCGGTACGTCGAGCGCCTCGCCGGCCACGACGTGGCGCTGCGGGTGGTGGTGGACCTGCGCTCCCACGCCTACGACCGCCTGCTGCCCCAGGCCCCGGCGGGGCTGGCCCGTTGGCGCTCCGGTGACGTGCTCGCCCGGGTCGTCGCCGACGTGGAGCGGCTCCAGCTGGCGCTCGTGCGCGGGGTGATCCCCCTGCTCGGCGGGGTGCTCGCCAGCATCGTGCTCGTGCTGATCGGCCCCGTGCTGCTCCCCGCGGCCGGGCCGATCCTGCTGGTCGGGCTCGCGGTCGCCGGGCTCGGGGTCCCGGTGGCGGCCTGGCGGCTGGCCAGGGCCCCCGAGCGGCGCCTGGCCACCGCCCGAGGGGCGCTGACCGCGGAGCTCGTCGAGCTGCTGCAGGCCGCCCCTGAGCTGCGCCTGCTCGGCCAGCTCGAGCCGGCCGAGGACCGGGTGCTCGCCCTGGACACCGAGGTGGTCGACGCCGACCGGTCCGGGGTCATCCGGATGGGGGGCAGCGACGCAGCGGTGCAGCTCGTCCTCGGGATCACGGTGCTGGCGCTGGTGACCGTCGGGGTCCCGGCCGTGGTCGCCGGCGACCTCGACGGGGTGCTGCTGGCCTCCCTGCTGGTGCTGGCCGTGGCCGCAGCGGAGGCCGTGGGCCCGCTGCCGATGGCCAGCCAGGCCCTGGTCACCGCCAGCACCGCGGCCAGGCGGCTGCGGGAGGTGCTCGATGCCCCACCGCCCGCACCCGACCCCTCCGAGGCGGAGCGCCGCGCCCCGCCGCCGCGTGGCAGCCCGCTCGTCCTCGACCGGACGACCGCCACCTACCCGGGCAACACCGAGCCGGCCGTCCACGACCTCGAGCTCACCCTCGCCCCGGGGCAGCGGGTCGCGGTGGTGGGGCGCTCGGGCGCCGGCAAGTCCACCCTGGCCGGCCTGAGCGTGCGGTTCCTCGACCCCGACCGCGGCGAGGTGCGACTCGGCGACCTGCCGCTGACCATGCTCACCGGGGCGCAGGTCCGCGGCGAGGTGGCGCTCAGCCCCCAGGACGCCCACGTGCTGGCCGGCACCATCGGCGAGGAGCTGCGGCTGGCCGCACCCGGCGCCAGCGAGGAGACCGTGCGCGCCGCGCTCGTCGCCGCCCGGCTGGACACCTTCGTCGCCGAGCTGCCCGACGGCCTCGACACGCCGATCGGCGAGGCCGGCGACCGGCTGTCGGGCGGTCAGCGCCACCGGCTCGCGCTCGCCCGCACGCTGCTGGTCGGGGCGCCGCTCTTCGTCTTCGACGAGCCGACCGCCGACCTCGACGCCACCACCGGACGGGCCTTCCTCGCCGACGCCCTGCGATCGGCGGGGGAGCGGGGGGTGCTGCTGCTCACCCACGATCTGCGGGCGCTGCCGGTGGTCGATGAGGTGGTGGTCATCGAGGAGGGCCGCATCACGGCCCGGGGCACCCACCAGCAGCTGCTGGCGACCGATCCCGGCTACGCCGCCCGGGTCGCGATGGACCTGGTCGAGGGCTGACCACGCCCGCGTGGGACGGATGCTGCCTGGTGTGGGTGGTGTGGCTTTGGGGCTCGGCGCGATGAACCGGGGGACCTGGGGCTAAAGGGCCCGGGTGTTGGGGTCGATGGACCGCTTGGTCAGGTGACCCAACACCTGGCGGGTGGTCGAGGTTCGGCCGCCAGCCGAGCTTCCGAGGAGTCCTTCCCATGTCCCGCACCACCGCAACCATCGCCCGTAACCGCCAACTGCTGGCCGCCGCCATCGCCTTCGCGCTCGTGTCGGTGTTCGTCCTCCAGACCTCTGACGCCGCCTTCACCGCCCAGGCCGACAACACCGGCAACCAGTTCTCAACCGGAACTATCTCGCTGTCGGCGGACTACTCGGTGCCGATGTTCGGACCGGCTCCAGCGCTCACCGACGCCACCGGCCTGAAGCCCGGCGATGTCGTCGAGGAGTGCATCCTGATCACCTACAGCGACACCTTGCAGGACACAGAGCTGACCGAGGTGACGCTGGCGACCGCGATCGCAGCAGCTGGCGGCCTGGCCGCGCACCTGGACGTCGAGCTCGCCGTCACCGGCAACTGTGATCCTGCCGCTGAGAGCGCCTACCGGGCTCCGGCCGCGCTGACGAGTCTGCCGACGGCGACCGGTTGGACGCCCACGGCATCCGGAGAGGCCCAGGGCTTCCACTTCCGGGTGACGGTCGCGGACTCGGCGCCGGTGGGT
>PWEU01000209.1 GCA_003554005.1 Nitriliruptoraceae bacterium | reverse complement strand
ATGCCGAGGTACCTGCGGGCCGCCCACCCTGGTTCCACCTCGGAGGTGCTGGAGGTCGACGAGCTGCTGGTCGAGCTCGCCAAGGACGAGCTCGGCCTCGAGCTCGGCGAGGACATCACGGTGCGGATCGGCGACGCCCGCTCCACCATCACCGACGGCGCGCCGGGTGAGCACGACCTGGTCATCGGTGATGCCTTCGGTGGGGTCGCGGTGCCGTGGCATCTCGCCACGCTGGAGTTCACGGAGCTGGTCCACGTGCGGCTCGCGCCCGACGGCGTCTACGTCATGAACGTGATCGACTACGGACCCCGGCGGTTCCTGCGCGCGGAGCTGGCCACCGTCGCGGCGGTGTTCGAGCACGTCGCGGTGCTCGGTCGCCCGGACGCGTTCGGTGACGCCACCCGGGGGGTGGGGGGCAACTACGTGGTGATCGCCTCCGACGCGCCGCTGCCGCTGGCGGACATCGCCGCCGCCAACGCCCGCCGGGGGCGCAGCGACGAGCTGCTGGCAGGTGCCGAACTCGACCGTTTCGTCGGCGACGCCCAGGTGCTGACCGACGACCGCGCGCCCGTGGATCAGCTGCTGACCCCGCGACCCGTGGACTGACACCGCCCCGACCGGCGATACTGGTCAGGTCACCGCAGCGAACCCGGAGGCGGCGCGGTCACCACCGCCCGCTCCCGCTGCCACCCCGCGGAGCCGCCATGTCCGACCAGCACGCCAGCTCGCTGCCCCCACCGCTGCACTCCCCCCTGCCCCGGGTGGTGATCATCGGCGCCGGGTACGCCGGCAGCCATGCCGCGGTCGCCGCGAGCCGCAGCGGCAAGGTGGAGGTCGTGGTGGTCGATCACGACGGGCGCCACGGCTTCCTGGCCCGCATGGCCGGGGTCGCGGCCGGCAGGCTCCGGACCAGCGACGCCCGCGCCCCCCTGCGTGAGCTCATCGGTGCCGACATCGAGGTGGTGCACGGTCGGGTCGTGCGCATCGATGACGAGGCCGGCACCGTCCCCCTCGACGACGCCACCCTGCTCCACGCCGACGCCGTGGTGGTCAGTGCGGGTTCCGGCTCGCCGGCCGGCAGCGTGCCCGGCAGCGACCGCTACGCCGCCACGCTGCACACCCCCGACGACGCCCTGGCGCTGCGACGGCGTCTGGCCCGCACCGACCGACTCGTGATCGTCGGTGCCGGCGCGACCGGAGTGCAGCTCGCGGCCGAGGTCGCCGCCGCGCGGCCAGGCATCGAGGTGCGCCTGGTCGAGATCGCCGGTCGCCTCCTGCCCGCAGAGCCACGCCGGCTCGGCGACGACGTCATGACGGCGCTGCTGCAGGTGGGTGTCCACCTCCACCTCAGCACCGAGGTGGCCCGGGTCGACCGGCGGGGCGTGGTGCTGGGTGACGGACGCCGGTTCGACGGCACCGTCGTCTGGGCCGGGGGGTGGCGGGCCGATGCGACCGAGCTGCTGCCGACAGCGCCGACCCAGGACGGCCGCGCGATCGTCACCAGCGACCTGCGGGTCTCCGGGCTGCGACGGGTCCTGGCCGCCGGTGACATCGCCGCCCACCGTGACATCATCGGACGGCTGCTGCCGATGTCGGCCCAGATCGCCAGCCAGGCCGGTGCCACCGCCGGGCACAACGCGGCCGCGTTGGCCACGGGACAGTCGACCCGGCCGGCCCGGCTGGTCGAGCTCGGCCGCATCATCGACCTCGGGGACCGGGGTGTCGGCCGCGTCGGCCCGATCCCGATCGGCTGGGGGCCCACCTCCAGGTTGGTCCCCCTGCTCCACCTCGGCGTCGATCTGCGCCACCTCTGGCAGCTCGGCGGGGTCGCCGTCGCCCTCGCTCACGTCCCGACCCGGGGCGGCGCCCAGGCCACCCCACCGATGAGGACACCCCTGCGCGCCGTCAGCTGACCCACGCTCGCGCCGGACGGTCGACCATCCATCCATCGACGCGTGACCGCCTGGCCGGCGCGCCCTAACGTGGGGGCGAGCAGCCAGGGAGGTTCCTGTGATCGGCGACAGGCAGGGGAAGGACGACCGGGACACCGGTGCGCCCCACATCGACGTGACCTCGCTGGACCTCGGTGGAGACGTGGTGTTCATCACCGACGACCAAGGGCGGATCGTCGACGTCAACGACGCGTTCGTGCGGGTCACGGGCTACTCGAAGCGGGAGGCGATCGGGTCGAAGCCGAACCTGCTCTCCTCCGGCTACCAGGACGAGGCTTTCTACAAGGACCTCTGGGACACGATCACCAGTGGCCGGGTGTGGGAGGGGCAGCTGGTCGACCGCCGGCGTGACGGGGCGCTGCGCACCCACCACGCGACGATCAGCCCGGTCCAGGACCACACCGGCCGTATCACCCACTACGTCGCCGTGGAGCGGGACGTCACCAGCGAGCTGGGCCGGCACGGTGCGGTGGGTTCCACGGGCATGCTGCACACCGATCTGACCGGCCGGTGCGTCTACGCCGACGGCCGGTCCGCGTCGCTGCTCGGACGCTCCAACAGCGACCTGCTCGGCCCCGGCTTCCTCCGCAGCCTGGTCGAGGCCGACGCCGACGCGCTGCGCGAGGTGATCCAGATGGCCGCCGAGCTCGGCCGGGAGCACCGCCTCGACGTCCGCACCGAGAAGGGAGCCTGGCTGCACGTCGAGGTGGCACCGCTGTCGGTGGCGTCCGGCTCGGTGATCGGCGCGGTGTGCGGCCTGGAGGATGTCGCCGAGCAGGTCTCGGTCCACCGCGAGCTCGCCCGCCGGGACGCGTTCGTGTCCTCGGTGCTCGACGCCCTCGACGACCCGGTGGCCGTGGTCGACGGTGACGGCACGGTGGCGGCGGTCAACCGGGCGTGGCTGTCGTCCTCGTCGGCCGCGAAGGGCGACCTGCTGCTGTCGCTGCGGGTGGGGGATGATCTCCGCATCGCGGTGCGCCGGGCGATCGACAGCGGCGACGCCGACGCCAAGGTCTTCGGTGGCGAACTGCACCGGGTGCTCAGCGGCATGAGCGGCGACCGGCAGACCGGCTCCCGCTTCCAGATCACGCCGCTGCGTACCGACGACGGCGGAGCGGTCCT
>PWEU01000339.1 GCA_003554005.1 Nitriliruptoraceae bacterium | reverse complement strand
TCTATCAGCGATGAGGAGTATGTGGGTGCCGGTGCGAAGGTAGTGGAATCCGCCGATCAGGTGTGGGGGAATGCGGAACTGCTACTGAAGGTCAAGGAACCCCTGGAGAGTGAATATCATCGGTTGAGAGACGATCTCACGATATTCACGTTCCTCCATCTCGCCGCCACACGCTCATGCACTGAGGCGATCCTGGAGGCAGGAACCACGGCCATCGCCTATGAGACGGTGCAGTCCGCGAACGGACGGTTGCCGCTCCTGTATCCGATGAGTGAGGTCGCCGGGTGTCTCGCACCTCAGGCGGGCGCACACGCGTTGCTCAGCACGCAAGGCGGCAGGGGGTTGCCCCCCGGTGGCGTCACTGGCGTCAAACCGGCGAATATCGTTGTGATCGGTGCCGGAGTATCCGGGTCGAACGCGATCGCCATGGCTACTGGGCTCTGGGCGAACGTGACGGCGATCGACAAGGACATCGACAAGTTACGCGAGATCGATAGACGCTACAGCGGTCGCGTCAAGACCGTTGCCGCCAACGCGTACGAGATCGAGGCTGCGGTTCTGGACGCCGACATGGTGATCGGGGCGGTGCTCGTACCCGGTGCGCGCGCCCCGAAGGTGATCCAGAACGACCTCGTCGCGAACATGAAGCCCGCTTCCGTTCTCGTGGACATCGCCATCGATCAGGGCGGCTGCTTCGAGGACTCTCACCCGACGACCCACGATGACCCCGTGTTCCGGGTTCATGAGAGCCTGTTCTACTGTGTCGCGAACATGCCGGGGGCGGTGCCGAACACCTCCACGTTCGCCCTCACGAATGCGACGCTTCCCTACGTGACGGCGATCGTGGAGAAGGGTTGGAAGGCTGCACTTCGCGACGATCCGGCGCTCGCTCAGGGGCTGAACACCTTCGATGGCCACGTCACCAACGAAGCCGTCGCCGAGGCGCACGAACTCACGGCTGTGCCCGTTGCGGACGTGCTGGCCTGAGTCGCGGTGACCCACGACTCGATGCCCTGCGATGGCCGCGGTGTTCGAGTGGTCTTCCAAGCCCAGGAGTAGGCGGTGTCATCGCCCCTGCGAGGTGATCGCTGCGGAGCGCGTCATGGATGGACCGGGTCGCCGTCAGCCCCCGATGACGGGGGCAGGCGCGCGTTCGTCGGCGAGCCTCGCGAGCGGGCGACCCGGACCGTTCTTCAGCACTCAGCACCAAGGACCCCACCATCTCCGACCACCGTGTCCTGAGAATCCTGCCAGGCGTCGCGCTGACGGGCGGCATCGCGGCGCTTGCGATCTTCGTCGGCGAACGCACGCCAGCACTGCTCAGTGTGGTGCTCGTCGCCCTGTTGGCGGGACTGGCGATCGCGAACGCACGACCGCTCCCTGCGCTCCTGACACCGGGTGTGGACTTCGCGGCCAAGAGGATCCTACGTGTCGGTGTCGCGCTCCTCGGTGCGCGCTTGACGCTGGCTGATGTGGTCGACATCGGAGGCCCCAGCGTCCTGGTCGTGCTCGTGACCATGGCCACAGCGTTCGTGACGGTGGCGATGGTCGGTCGCATGGTCGGGGTGAGTCCGCAGCTCGGCATCCTGCTGGGGACAGGCACGGCGGTGTGCGGTAACTCGGCGATCGTCGCAGCATCACCGATCATCGATGCGGACGAGCGTGAGGTCAGCTACGCCGTCGCCACGATCACGATCTTCGGGACGATCGCGCTCGTTCTGTTCCCGATCATCGGCCGCGCTATCGGTTTGTCCGACCAGGAGTTCGGTGTCTGGGCCGGGCTCGCGATCAACGACACCAGTCAGGTCGTTGCAGCTGGGGCGGCGTACTCTGAACAGGCATTGGAGCACGCGACGGTCGTCAAACTCGTCCGCAACGCGTTGATGGGGCCGATCCTCATCGGTCTGACCATCTGGATGGGGCGACGTCGCCGGCCAGCCGGGGAGATCCCGGCCGTTCGACCGCCCGACCCCGCTTCCTCCGGCAGCGAGGCTGCGGCCCCAACCGCTCGACCGTCCTACGCCGAGCCCGCCGGCAGCGAAGCCGCGGCCCCGACCGCGCCGGTCGGCACGGGCCTGTGGCGCACCGCGCGGTCGGCCGTCCCGGCCTTCGTCGTGGCGTTCATCGTGCTCGCTGCCATGCGCAGCGCTGGTCTCATCCCTGAAGACGTCGCAGACGTGCTCGGCAGTGTGTCCGTCGTGGCGATCACGGTGGCGATCGCCGGCGTGGGGCTCAAGACGCGGGTCGGGGAGCTGGCCATCGTCGGGCTCCGTCCGGTGCTGGTCGGCCTGGCGGCGTCCACCGCCCTGGCGATCGTCGCGCTGCCGCTGGCTCGCCTCATCCTCGGCTGACGCTGTCCGACGTGGGGCACAGGGTCGGGCGGCAAGGTGACGTCCCCTCCTCGGTGTCACAGGGACATGGGCGCAGCCGGGGCCCGTCCGGTCCAGAGGTCGACGAGTGGGCGACCCGGAGCACGGGCCGGAGCCGGAACAGCGGGTCGTCCTCGTGGCCTCGGTGGCCGTGGATGCGATACTGGCGGCCTCGTCACGTCTCGTCCAGTGCCAGCCACGCGAGCCGTCCCGGACCCGATGCGGGCAACTTCCGACACCAACAGCCCTCATGCCACAACCCGGCTCGTGGATGTTGCCTCGACGACCTGGTACCCGGCGAACGCCACCACCCGATCGCCCGGGAACGCCGGGATCCGGGATCGCCAACCCCCGAAACCCGCGCGCCCCGACTCTCGAACCCGGGTCCGGGTCCGGCGCCGGGTCCGGGTGCGCAGCTGACACGCGGACGGCGCTCGGGCAGCACCTCAGGGCGCGCGCACCGCAGCTCAGGGAGCCCGTGCCAGCAGCAGGTCCAGCACGCGCACCGCGCCCGCCTTGTCCAAGGGCTCGTTGCCGTTGCCGCACTTGGGGCTCTGGACGCAGGACGGACACCCGGCCGCGCAGCGACAGGTGGCGATCGTCGCCCGGGTCGCCGACAGGTGCTCCGGCAACCGTCGGTAGGAGCGCTCTGCGAGGCCGGCCCCGCCCGGCACACCGTCGTAGATGAACACCGTGGGCCGTCCCGT
>PWEU01000373.1 GCA_003554005.1 Nitriliruptoraceae bacterium | reverse complement strand
GAGACACCACCAGTTCAATATTGGCCTCCAGAATTGAAGACCGGCTAAGTTGTAGTAATAATATCGTGGAAAATCCTCAGGATGTCAAATTTTTACTTCCTGGATCCAGTTCAATGTTATCGATGGTTTTCTTTTGGTAATCGGGATGATCAATCGTAATTTTGTAGTGGATCGGACTTTCTGGAACCGTATCCGGGAGGTTTGTGGCATCTACACCACAGAAATGAAAATTTCTAAGGAAGTTGGTCTCAGTCTGTTGTCGAAGAAGATTAAAATCGTCATACAATTTAACCGTAGCATTCCCGATTTTCGTATTTCCGTCCTCCGTGACTTTCGCACTGATTCTAGACTGACGGTAGACTTCAAAAAAAGATTTTAGCGGTGTTATTTTCACACAACGTTAGCCGGCTTAATTTTTTCTAAATCAGGTGTCTGCTCAGAATGCATAGCATCCCAGAGGTCTACAGCCTGCTGGAGATTAAGCCAGAACTCTGGTTCAGTGTTTGTGAATTTGGCCAGGCGCAGAGCCGTATCCGGTGTCACCGTCCGCTTCCCGTTAATAATCTCATTCATGCGTGGGTAGGAAATCTGAAGTTGTTTGGCAGCCTGTTTTTGCGTGATTCCAAGTGGCTCTAAAAAATCCTCCTGGAATACTTCACCGGGTGGGGTAGGGCGGCGATTTTTTGGCAAGCGACGCATGAGACATCCCTCCGAGATTAATGGTAATCCGTGATTTCGACTTCTTCCGCTCCAACATCCGTCCAGCGGAAACAGACGCGATATTGCTTATTAATACGAATCGAATGCTGACCGGCTCGGTCGCCTTCCAACTTTTTCAGACGAAGACCCGGTAGTGATAACGATCTTAATGAGACAGCTGAATTTAAACGGTCCAGCGTCTTTGCTCCCTTTTCATGAAGTTCAGGTGGTAATTTTTTTCGTGCTACTTTAGAGTTTTTACCGTCAAAGATGTCTTTTGTCCCCCTGTCTGCAAAGGAAACAATCAAAAGTAGCACCCTTTCTTCGTTCTTCTTAATATGTTATATAAAGTATAAAGCATGAGGAAATTTTTGTCAAATTTAACCCGAATCATGCCAGAAGCTACCGCCACCGTCATTGCGGGAACGAATGACGTCCCAGGGCTTGACCCGTAATCCATTTCCCCCCCTAACCTGGATAATACTTGACGGGATTCCGGTGTTCGACCGTTGATTGCCTCTGGACACTACACAAAGATGCGCCGGATTCCGGAGGAATGCAAGGATAATTAAGATAGTTCAAGATATCTTGAACTATCTTACTGGAATTCGCCCGGAGGCGGTATCTCGACACACTTAAGCCACTCCTCTCACTGTTATATATAATGACTGCCAATCGCTATAATGTAAAAAATAATCGCTGCCATTCAACATCCAGCGTTTGCATACAGCGAAACAGGGTGCTGTCGGAAAACAGACCCTGCCCCCTTTGCGGGCGAGGATGGTTCAACGCGCGCGCAAAATAGGGCAAACGCAGATGTTGATCCAGCTTCAGGCAGCTGGTCAGGCCTCGCAGCACCTGCAACGAAAGGCAGGTGAGAATGAGGCCCGTGGACACACGGGTTTGTTGACCGCGGCCATCTCTGGCCGCGTGGATCCATGCGGACCACTCAAACTCGGTGTCCAGATGAGATCGGAATCCCTTTAACGAGGGATTCATGATCGATCCCTCCCATTCTTTGGAATATGATGGAGGCACACCGTGGCCTTCAATCAACCGGAGTGGGAGGGATTTTTTCTATCAAAGAACGGTTGTTGCGGGGTCGAATCCCGCGATTCAAGGCCGATGAGCCTCCAAAGAAAAAGAAGAAGAAAAAGAAAGTGGGACCTCCCACTCCAATCACAACAAAGATACGCTATTTTGTGGGAGTTTTTCCAGTTTTTAGTTGTTATGAGGAAGATCTGCAGGCTCGGACATAACTTCTGAAGGCTTTGTAGAAGACCCACTACTCTCCGTCATTCCGGGCAGAGCGAAGTCCCGCGCTTCGCGGGAGAATCCAGATCGCCGCTTCCCCGGGAACCACTGGATTGCCGGGTCGGAGCCCGGCAATGACGAGCTTGATGATTTGAAGCGGCTTGTGAAAATGGTTTATTTATTAAGGATTTCTACAGAGCCACTTAATTTAATTTTCCAACAACTGTTAGCCCGTTTAGGCTTAATCCGGGCTAATTGTACAATTGTACCTTCAAGGTCTGTTGTTCGATAACTAATCGGATCAGTAACACTTCGATCTATTCCGGTTCAAGTGAAAGTGTTCCCAGATCTTTGAGTTCTCCCGGTTGCAGAGTAAGGTTATCAATTGTTTTTTGCTGGTATTCCGGATGGTCGATAATGATTTTATAATGACTTGGGCTTTCGGGAACGGTGGTGTCTAAATCGGTTGCATCCACTCCACAGAAATGAAAATTTCCCAAAACATTGGTCGATGTTTGCTGACGTTGAACCTCTTGATCATCCACCAGTTGTACTTCAGCGCCGGATATGGAAGTATCCTCATTTTCAGTTACCTTAGCACTAATGCGGCATTGCCGGTAGACTTCAAAATCTTTTTCAACCGTCAATTGAGGGGTATCGGTAAAAGAAGTCAAATTAACATCCGTACGCTCCAGAGAGGAATATAAGCCCTCCCATTTGCTGGGACAGGCTTCCTCCCGATCTTCCCGATTAATTTGATCGACATCAACATCGTAAATGTCCAATTGAAAGGGAATGATTTCTAAATCATTCCCTGGACCAAAATCAGAAAATTCTTCTTGATCTTGGAGAACCAATTCCCAATCACTTTGCCAGAGCACAGCGTTAGTCGCTTCATGCCGAATATTTGTAATCAGATGGGTGTCAAAATTAATTGAAATCTGAATCCAGGAACCTGGCCCTGAGCCTCCGGCATTAACGACTTCTAAATTAAATTTACCAGGATGGACAAACGTATCTCCAAGAGCTATTGGGTGATTTTCTTTATCATTGGGACTGGCATGAAGGAGGCGAGATCCTGAACCACTCATAACGGAATTTGAAAGCATTCCCCAGCGGATTGTT
>PWEU01000223.1 GCA_003554005.1 Nitriliruptoraceae bacterium | reverse complement strand
TCGAGGTGTCCGACGACACCCTCGAGGCCCTCGAGCTCCGTCGCGCCCTGACCGAGCTCAGCGACCAGGCGCGCCGCCGGACACCTGCAGCGGTCGCCGAACTCCGGGCAGCCGGGCTGACTGTGCGCGATGTCGCGCAGCTACTCGGCGTCACGCCGTCACGGATCTCCCAGATCGAGAAACAAGTCCATCTGGCGAACTCCGCCTAACGCCCGGATCAGCCAGGTTGATGCGGCGGTTGCAGCGTGGTTCGGGAGCCGTTCTCGTCGGTGCTTCCGCAGTCACGGGGGCTGGTGTGTTCTGGCTTGCATACGGCCGTTCGCTCGACAAGGGGGAGCCCCCGGCCGCGGTCAGGAACCGCACACCCTCGCTCCTGGTGTCTCGCTCCACGTGATCATCTCGTGCAGCCACGGATCGGCTGGCAGATCTTCATCACCCGATCCGATGGCTCCCGGTCCGGCCGCGGCTCCCCGTGTGACCGCGATTCCAGCCCGTCGCCACCGCGTCGTCCGCCCGGCAGCGGGCGCGCGCACTGCGTCGATGGCGTCGCCCTGGTCGCGCCGGGCAGGCGTGTCGGCTGCCCGCCGCGGCAGGGGTGCTGTGGAGATGTTGACTGCTGCCGGGCGCGGCAGCGGCACAGTAGACAGAAGCGTGGTCACTACACGCACGAATGTACGACACAACAGACGTTAAACCTGGTAACGTCTGATGCAGCAGACAGGAGGCTGGTGGTGGGGCAGACGCTGTCACCCATGACCCGCGACGCGGTTGACGTCGTCGGGCAGCTGGTCGCGTCCGAACGGCGGCGGCAGCGCCGGACCGCCGCCGACCTCGCTGAACGTGCGGGGATCTCCCGCGACACGCTGTACCGGGTCGAGCGCGGCGACCCGGCCGTCGCGATCGGGACCGCGCTCGAGCTGCTTGTCCTGCTCGGCGTTCCGCTGTTCGGCACCGACGCGGACGGCCTTGCTCGGCAGGTCGTGTCCGGTCGGCAACTGCTCGCGCTGCTACCCGACCGCGTCCGTCCCCACACCCGGAAGCCCGACGATGACTTCTAACCGCGTCTACGTGTGGACGTGGCTTCCCGACCGCGAGGACCCGGTCGTCGCCGGTGCGCTCGACCCGGTCGGCGAGCGGGTCCACTTCGTCTACGGGCGCTCCTACCTAGAACGGCCCGACGCCGTCCCGCTGTACCTGCCCGAGCTGCCGCTGCGGCCCGGCGACCAGCCGCCTCCGGACGGCATGGACCTCGCCGGCTGCCTCGCGGACGGCGCCCCCGACGCGTGGGGTCGTCGCGTCATCCTGCGACGCCTCCACGCCGGCGATACCCGCGACGTCGACACGGCTGCGCTGCCGACCGTCACCTACCTGCTCGAGTCCGGCACCGACCGGATCGGCGCGAACGACTTTCAAGCCTCCGCTGAGACCTACGTCCCGCGCGAGATCGACGCCACGCTTGAGGAGCTGCTGACCGCCGCAGACCGACTTCAGGCCGGCGAGCCGTTCTCCGAAGCGATCGATCGGGTCCTCGACGCCGGCTCGTCGGTCGGGGGCGCGCGCCCGAAGGCGACCGTCACCGTCAACGGCGGCGGTCCCGCGTTGATCGCGAAGTTCTCCACCCCGACCGACACCTACCCGGTCGTCAAGGGCGAGGCGGTCGCGATGGAGCTCGCCCGCCGTGCCGGCCTCAACGTTGCCGTGACCGAGCGGGTCGCCGTCCTTGATCGCGACGTGCTGCTCGTCGACCGGTTCGATCGCATCCCCGGCACTCACCGGCGTCGCGCGATCGTGTCCGCGCTCACGCTGCTCGGCCTCGCCGAGATGCATGCCCGCTATGCCACCTACCCGGACCTCGCCCAGACCATCCGCACCCGCTTCACCGACCCACAGGCGACGCTCGTTGAGTTGTACGGCCGGTTGGTCTTCAACGTCCTGATCGGCAACCGCGACGACCACGCCCGAAACCACGCCGCGTTCTGGGACGGAGGCGGCCTGACGCTCACGCCGGCGTACGACCTCGACCCGCAGCCGCGAGACACCGGCGAAGCGACCCAGGCGATGGCCGTCACCCGCGCTGGTGACCGCCGGTCACGGCTGGCGACCTGCATCGACACGGCGGGAGAGTTCCTGCTCTCACAAGCCCAGGCACGCGCGATAGTGGACCGGCTCGTACAGACCATCGTCGACGAGTTCGAGGACGCGGCCGACACGGTCGGACTGACCGACCTTGACCGCAGGCTGCTGTGGCGGCGGGCGTTCCTGCATCCGTACGCGTTCGAAGGCTACGGGCCGGCGCCCGCCTGACCTGCCGGCCGCAGGGCCCGACCATCGCGCATGCGCTCACGGAACCGGGGCAAGCAGAAGCTCCCGCGGAGGCGGTACGGCGGACGGCGGGCCGTGGAGCAGCGCCATGATGACCCGATCGAAGTGCGATCTCTCCCAACGCGATGACACAGGGGTGCCGCGGCATCGGCGACCTCGATCGGTCACCCGCGGCGGTTGCGCCTGTGTCGGTCGGTTGACCACCTTTGTGCACATGGGGCCATTGTGGATCGGTTCCGCGTCGACCAGCCGAGCACCTGGCGTAGACGACGTAGACGCAATACTGTAGGCGGAGCAGACGAAAGGATGGTGCTGTGACGCTGACCGCGGTGCTCGACCGCTTGCGAGAACGTGCTGAATCCGACCCGTCGCTGCTCGAGACGCTGGAGCATCTGGCGGACGCCGACCCGGTCGAGGACCCCTTCTCCGCGCCTGCCGATGACCTGGCGAAGCTCGCCCGCACGATCAACCGGCAGCGACAGGCGGACCGGCTGGCAGAGCTACGGGAACGGAGCCTGACCACCGGGCAGGTCGTCGAGCTGGTGGCATCGATCTCGGATCGCAAGGGCGTGGACCGGAGGCGCGCCCGCGGCGCACTGCTCGGCATCCGTGCCGGCAACCAGATGCTGCATCCGGCCTGGCAGTTCGACCTTCGACGCCAGGACACCCTCCCTGGGCTGCCGCTCGTGCTGGCTGCCCTGTCCGAGGTCGCGGCTGACGGGCTCGACGCCGACGCGATCGCCACGACGCCGCGCGTCGACGCCGACGG
>PWEU01000390.1 GCA_003554005.1 Nitriliruptoraceae bacterium | reverse complement strand
GGCGGGTAGCTCAGGTGGCCAGAGCGCCTCGTTTACACCGAGGAGGTCGGGGGTTCGAGCCCCTCCCCGCCCACCACCTCCCTCACGCTCCTGGAGACACCATGTCGCACCTGCCTGCCCCACTCACCCGAGCGGTCGACGCCGCGCTCGAAGCCACCGTCGTGCTGTCGTTCAGCAAGGTCGGCCACGCCGTCCGTTCGCGGCTGGACCACTGGACCCCGCTCGAGGAGCTGCCCGGTCAGGGCAAGCGCGTGCTGGTGACCGGGGCGAACTCCGGGCTCGGGTACGCCGCCGCCCGCACCCTGCTGGCCGCAGGCGCTGAGGTGCTGATCTCCGTCCGGTCCGAGGAGAAGGCCGAGGACACGCGCCGTCGGCTGGAGGCCGACCTCGGTCGCGACCTCGGCGAGCGGTTGACGACCGACCTCCTCGACCTCGACGACCTGAGCCAGGTGCGGTCCTTCGCCGAGCGGCGACTGGCCGAGGACGCACCGCTGGATGCGGTCGTCCACAACGCCGGCGCGCTGCTCGCCGAGAAGGCGATGACCATCGACGGGCTGGAACGCACCTACCAGGGCCAGGTCGTCGCCCCGTTCCTCCTGACGAGCCTGCTGCTGCCGAAGCTGGCGGCTACCGCCCCGAGCCGGGTGGTGACGGTCACCTCCGGCGGGATGTACACCCAGAAGCTCGTGACCGCACGGGTGGACTCCCCCGGCGGGTACCGCGGCACGGTGGCCTACGCCCGGGCCAAGCGGGCCCAGGTCGTGCTGACCCGCGAGTGGGCCCGACGGTTCGGTGACACCGGGGTCGATTTCCACGTCGTCCACCCGGGCTGGGCGCTGACACCGGGGGTGGAGTCGTCGCTGCCGGGGTTCCGTCGCCTGACGGGCCCGCTCCTGCGGGATGCCGACGAGGGTGCCGACACCATCGTCTACCTCACCCTCAGCGAGGACCTCCATGAGTCGGGCCGGCTGTGGCACGACCGTCGTCCCCGTGGTGAGTACCGGTTGCCCTGGACCATCGCCGACCGCGGCGAGGCCGGGGAGCTGTGGGCCCGGGTGTGCCGGGACGCCGGCGTCGAGCCGAAGGTGCCGAGCGTCGTCGGCTGACACCCGCCGCGTCTGATCCAGCTCCGACCGGGGACCCGAACGTAGGGAGGCCGCACCTGCGGCCGGTTCCGTCCCCGAACCCGGAGCTCCCCGTGCCAGACGCCCCCGTCCACCTCATCATCGGCGCCACCGGCGCCGCCGGCAGCGCGACCACCCGTCTGCTGGCCCAGGCCGGCGCCACGCTCGCCATCGCCGGCCGGGACGAGGAGGCGCTGCAGGCGCTCGCCGAGGAGACCGGCGCCACCGTCCACCCAGTGGACGCCCGGGACATCTCGGCGGTCGGGTCGGTGGTCGAGGCGGTGGTCAGCGAGCACGGCCGCCTCGACGGCGTGGCGAACCTGGCCGGTTCCGTGCTGCTCAAGCCCGCGCACCTGACGACGGCCGAGGAGTTCCACGACACGATCGCTACCAACCTGACCTCGGCCTTCGCGGTGGTGCGAGCTGCCGCCCCGGCGATGCGCGGCGGGGGTGGCGCGATCGTGCTCGCCAGCTCCGCCGCCGCTCAGATCGGCATCGCCAACCACGAGGCGATCGCTGCCGCCAAGGCTGGGATCATCGGGCTCATGCGCTCAGCCGCCGCCACCTACGGCGCGAAGGGCGTGCGGGTGAACGCCGTGGCCCCTGGCCTGGTCGACGCGAAGATGACGGCGCGACTGGTCGGCAACGAGGCCCAGGCCGAGGCCAGCCGGAAGATGCACGTGCTCGGACGGCTCGGGACCGGCGAGGACATCGCCCGAGCCGTGACCTTCCTGCTCGACCCGGCCAACGACTGGATCACCGGGCAGGTGCTGGGCGTGGACGGCGGGCTCGGGCAGGTCCGCACCCGCGGCTGAGCCCGCCGGGAACCCCTCAGTCCGTCGGCAGGTCCTCGAGCCGGACGTGGGCCACCCGCCGACCGGCCTCGGTCAGCGCCGCGTGGTCACCGGCCGCCTGCGCCCGCTTGAGCCGCGAGAACCCGTAGGGCTTGCCGGGGATCTCGGCGTCCTCGGGGTCGTCGCCGACCATGATGAGGAACGCCGCCCGGTCACTGCCCCCCTTGTGGAGCTGGCCCGTGGAGTGCAGGTAGCGCGGACCGATCCCCACCGTGACCGGCACCCCGGTACGACGGCGGAGCACGTCGGCAGCGGCGTGGACCCGGGCCTCGTCCTCGCTGTCGGGGACCACGAAGGCCAGGAGCCCGAGCAGATCACCTGGCTGCAACGTGTCGAGCACGGTGGCCGGGTCGGTGGTGGGAGGGAGCTCCTCCCCCATCTCCAGCACCCGGGCGGTCGCGGTCTTGGCGGCCTGCACGTTCGGCTGATCGAAGGGGTTGATCCCGAGCAGCACGCCGGCGACGGCGGTCGCGAACTCCCAACGTGCCACCTCGCCGGCCAGCTGGTGGGGACCGGACCAGGCCAACTGGACCACCGGGACCCCGGCCTGCAGCAGCTCGTCGATCTCGGGGTGGTCACCGAGCGCGCCGACCACCCGGTCCTCGGTAGCGCCGAGCGGCATATCCACCACGGGCACCGCCACTTGACGTCCCTTGGGTGGGCTTGCGGCATCCGGACCCACGCAGCGAGCGCACAGACCTGCGGTACGCAGGGGGTCGCAGTTGTAGGGGCAGTCCACGACCGCCTGCATCTTGGGCAGCAGCGCCGCGAGTGCGCGGACCGCGGTGGACTTGCCGGTTCCTCGATCACCGAAGACCAGCACGCCGCCAATGCTCGGGTCGATGGCGCAGATCAGGATGGCGCGCTTCATCTCGTCCTGAGACACGATGGCCGAAAACGGAAAATTGTTCGCCATGATCAATCCAGTCGCTTGGCGGTCCAGGGCAGGGGCCCCGCTGGACATGGTGCACGGAACGCGCCGGCCCATGAGCGTTCAGCAGCCATCCGTCTCGAGATGGATCCATGTTCCCTCGAGTCGGCAGCCTGCTGTCGAAAACAGACCTGCCCGTTCCCGTCTGACGCAGGTCCTGTCGATGACGGGAACGGGCAGGTCTGTTTTC
>PWEU01000031.1 GCA_003554005.1 Nitriliruptoraceae bacterium | reverse complement strand
CGGGGATGGTCATGGTGGCGGGGTGCGGAGGGTGTGGCGGCTGGCCGGTGAGGGTTGCGGCGGGGTTCATCTCGGTCCTCCAGTCGTTGCGGGTGGCGTGTACGTAGTCCCCCGGCGGCGGCCGGATCGTGACAGCGGTGCGCTGGCTGCACGGCCGGTCGGCGCCGCCAGGTGTCGTGCCGGCCGTCCCAGTGCCGTTAGGGCTTGGTTACGCAGTTCAACGTCTCCCGTCCGGGGCACGCCCGACCGGCAGCGGCACATCCGCCACTCCCACCGACGCCCAGGAGAGCAACCATGAGCACCACCCCGGACCCGACCACCCGTCAGATCGCCCTTGGTCGTGGTCAGTTACAGGGTCTCACGCGTGGTTGCCGAGGTCCTCGACGATGCAGACGATCAGCTCCCCGCACCGCTGGCCGTTCGCGCCGAGCAACATCGCGGCGGCCCACCACGCACCGCCCCGCAGCTCGGCGGCGCCCACACCCCCGACCACCTCGCCATCAACCAGCAGCCCCACACCACGGACATGCGCCGCGAGGAGCGTGGTTCACGGCGGTTGGTCCCGGGGTCCACGAGCGGCTCAACGCTGCAGATCACGTTCCTCGAGGACGCTGTCCTTGAGGTCGCGCCGGACCTGTCACCATGCGTTCCATGTGGAAGCGGATCAGCAGCCCGGACCTGGTCAGCCGTAGCCGTGAGCTACGGGGTCTTGGCGCCTGCCTCGACACCGCTCGGGCCGGTACGCCACAACTGGTCCTGATCACCGGTGAAGCGGGGATCGGGAAGTCGCGGCTGCTGTCCGCGCTCTCCGACCAGGCACGTGCTGCCGGCGACCAGGTGCTCGTCGGTCACGGGCTCAGCGTCGGGAGCGCGAGTCCTCCCTTCGCTCCGATCGCCGAGATGATCCGTCAGTTGGCGCGTGACGTCGAGGAAGCACGGCTCTCGGAGCTCCTCGGGCGCAGCCGCCGGGAGCTGTCGTGGCTGGTGCCGAGCCTGGGCGGTCCGCCGCCCGGACAGCAGGTCGGGGAGGGCGAGGTCGGTAGCCGCCGTGACCGGTTGTTCGCGGCGATCATCGACCTGATCGATCGGTTGTGTGCGGAGCGACCGCTCGTGCTGGCCCTGGAGGATCTGCACTGGGCCGATGATGCGACGCTCGAGCTGTTGCTCTACCTCGCGAGGACCGTCCAGCACGGGCCCTTGACGTTGATCGCGACCTTGCGTGAGGAGGAGACGGCCGATCATCACCGCTTGGGCACCCTGCTGGCCGAGTTGGCTCGGCTGCCGCAGGTCACGCGTGCGAACCTCACCCCGCTGGACCGGGTCGGGGTAGCTGCGCAGATCGAAGCGATCACGGGGCAACGTCCCGGCCGGGGCGTGCTCGAGCAAGTGGTGTCGCGGTCAGGAGGCAACCCGTTCTACGTCGAGGAGTTGCTGGCCGCTGGTGACCCCACGGGCCTGTCGCCGGCCATACGTGACGTCGTCGCAGCTCGGCTGGCCACCGTCGCCAGGAAGACCCGCCTGCTCCTCACCCACGGCGCCACGATCGGGGAGCGTTTCACCAAGGAGTTGCTCGCGATCGCCACATCCGTGCCTGAGGAGGAGCTGACCGCTGCGCTCCGGGCGGCACTCGACCGCCACCTGCTGGTCATCGACGAGCAGGGAGCGTTCCGGTTCCGTCACGCGCTGGTTCGAGAGGCTGCGGCCGAAGAGCTGCTCCCGTCACAACGGGCCGATCTGCACCGTCGGGTCGCGGACGCGCTGACCGCACGCCCCGACCTGGCCCTCGGTGGCGAGCGCGATGTCCACGCCGAGCTGGCGGTCCACCGACAGGCGGCCGGTCAGGCCACCGAGGCTGCCGTCGCCGCCTGGGCCGCCGCACAACGGGCACGCCAGGTCACTGCCTACCCCGATGCGCTGGCCCACCTCGAACGCATCCTGGAGCTGTGGCCGCAGCTCGATCCGACCCTTCTGGACCACACGGAGGAGGAGCTTCGCGACGCCGTCGCTCACACGGCGGCCGAGGCAGGGGTCTGGCACCGGGCGGTCGAGCAGCTCGAGGCGCTCCTCACGAGCCGTTCCGCTGGTGCGACCATCGAAGAGCGACGAGACGTGCTGCACGAGGCCGGTCTCCGAGGTCGGCTTGCCCAAGCCCGGTGGAACGCCGGGCTGGGCGACGCGGCCCTGGCCGAGGCGGAGGAGGCCCGTCGGTTGATCGTCGATGCGCCACCCTCCGCGACGACGGTGTCGGTGGCCATGACGCACGCGACCCTGCTGAAGCTGAGCACCTCTCGGGATCCCCGACAGGCCCTTGCCCCGGCGCGGGCCGCGGTCGCTGACGCCGCGCAGCTCGATGACGAGGGCCTCGCCTGCCGCGCGTTGACCACCCTCGGCGCGACACTTGCCTGGACGGGTGAGATCCACGAGGCCCACGACCGTCTGCAGGAGGCCCTGCGCAAGGCCGAGGGGTTGGACGACGATCCCCTCCAGCGGCACGCGCGTTCCGCGCTGTTCGACACCTCGCATCTGCTGGACAGCGCGGTCGGTGGCGACCGCAGCCACCGGCTCGCGCTCGACACCATGGACTGGATCGCGGCACGCACCTCGCGTTCACCGGCGTCCGTGGACCTCCTGGTGCACGCCGGCTTCGCGTTCCTGCGCAGTGGTGCGTGGGACCTCGCCGAGCAGGTGGTCGATCGCATGAACGAGGGGCACAGCGAGGGGTACACGGGCACCGGGGTGGGGACCGTCCGCGCCTCGCTGTACTGGATGCGAGGCGATCTCGAAGCGGCCGACGCCGAGGTCGCCAGGCTCCATGCCGACGGGGTCCCGACCCGCTGGTACCACGACGTGTTGCCGTTGCAGGCGGAGATCGTCGCGGATCGGGGTCGTCTTGCCGACGTGCGTGCAGTCGTCCGTCGCAACCTCGGCACCGAGGTGGCGGATACGGAGATCGCCTACCGGATCGGGACCATGCGGGCGCTGGTCCGTGCCGAGGTCGACGCCGCGCTGCAGCTGTACCCCGCAGGCGAGCCCGCACGTGGCGATGCTGCCTCCGACGCGGGGCCAGAGGATCACCGTGCCCGGGGCGAGGAGCTGCTCGCCACGATGCG
>PWEU01000033.1 GCA_003554005.1 Nitriliruptoraceae bacterium | reverse complement strand
CCGGGTCACTTCGTTGCGATCCGGACGCGGCGCGACGGCGGCTCGACGGCGGCTCGGATCGCAACCGAACGACCACATCCGGGTCACTTCGTTGCGATCCGGACGCGGCGCGGCCAGCGGCTCGGCGGCGGCTCGGCGGCGGCTCGGATCGCAACCGATCGACCACATCCGGGTCACTTCGTTGCGATCCGGACCGCGCAGCGCGGCGGCGCGGCCGGCGGCGGCACGGCGGGCAGCGGCAGGCCGAGCGGCGGCACGGGCGGCGCGAGCGCAGCGGCGCGAGCGCGTCGGCGGCGGCACGGGCGGCGCGAGCGCAGCGGCGCGAGCGCGGCGACGGCGGTGCGGGCGGCTCAGTCCAGGCCGACGCGGCCGTGCACCAGCGCCCGAGCCGCTACCGGCTCCGCCCCCACGGCGACCACCGTCGGCAGCTCCTCCAGCACCGCCGCGACGTCGTCCGCGCTGCGGGCGTGGATCCTGACCGCCACGGTGTCGCCAGAGATCTCGTCGCTGGTGCGGACCAACAGCTCCAGCCCCACGGCGAGGTCGAGGGTGTCACCGGCCCGGCGGCGACCGGCCCCCAACCGGCCGGCCAGCTCCCCGAGCCGGCGACACCCGGTCACGGTGACATGCCCCGCGCCCGGCCGCCACTCCTCGACCACCGGGGCGGCCGGTAGCACCGTCCAGGGGTCGTCGGTCACGGAAGCGTCGCCGCCCTGGGCGGTGACGAAGGCCCGGAACCGCTCCAGGGCCGCCCCCGTAGCCAGCACCTCCTCGGCCAGCGTCGCCGCCTCCTCGCGGCCGCGTCCCGTGAGCTCCAGCGCGGCGGCGGTCAACGCCACGCTCAGCTCACGCAGGCGCCCGCCTCGCCTGCCCGCGAGCACCTCGATGGCCGCCCCGACCTCCAGGGCGTTGCCGATCGCGTCGCTGAGCGGCTGGGACATGTCGGTGACCAGCGCGCCCGTGCGCCGGCCCCGGGCCGTGCCGATCCGCACGCACAGCTCCGCCAGCGCGGTCGCCGCCTCGGGCTCGGCGAGGAACGCCCCGTCGCCGAGCTTGACGTCCAGGAGCACGTGGGCCGCGCCGCCGGCGAGCTTCTTGCTCATCACGCTGGAGGCGATCAGCGCGGTGCTGGGAACCGAGGCCGTCACGTCACGCAGCGCGTAGAGCCGCTTGTCGGCGGGGACGAGCTCGGCGGTGGCGGCGGCGACGGCCAGGCCGATGTCCTCGACCTGGGACCGGAGCTCGGCCGGTGACAGGTCGACCCGGAAGCCCGGGATGGCCTCCAGCTTGTCGAGCGTCCCGCCGGTGTGGCCGAGCCCACGGCCCGAGAGCTTCGCGACCTGGCATCCGGCGGCCGCGAGCATCGGGGCCACGACCAGGGTCGTGGTGTCGCCGACCCCGCCGGTCGAGGGCTTGTCGACCGTCGGCCCCGCCAGCATCGACAGATCGACGGTGTCGCCCGAGGCCAGTAGCACGTCGGTCAGCGCGATGGCCTCATCCTCGGTGAAACCCCGGATCACCCCCGCCATCAGCAGCGCCGCCATCTGGGCATCGTCGACCCGGTCGTCGAGGTAGGCGCCGACCAACGCCGACAGTTCCGACGCGGTGAGCTCGCCCCCGTCGCGCTTTCGAGCGATGAGGACCGGTACCTCCAGGTCCGTGCTGGTCACCTCGTCCATGGCGCTGCCTCCCTGCCGCCGCCCTGCGCCTCCCTGCCTCCGCTCGGCGCCGCTCGGCGCCGCTCGGCGCCGCTCAGCGCCGCTCTTCTCCGACCGACGCCAACGGCCGTCTCCGAGCGTAGACCAGGGCTGCGGCCGGCCGGCCCGGCGGCCGGGTATCCCGGCACGGGCCCGTCCAGGCCCAGCGCAGGCCCGGCACGGGCCCGTCCAGGCCCAGCGCAGGCCCAGCACGGGCCCAGCGCAGGCCCAGCGCAGGCCCAGCGCAGGCCCGGCGACCCCGGCGACCCTCACCCGCCCGAGCGCGGGTGGGCCCGGCGGTAGACCTCCTGGAGCGCAGCGCGGCTGACGAGGGTGTAGATCTGCGTCGTGGTGACGCTGGCGTGGCCCAGCAGCTCCTGGACCGCCCGCACGTCGGCGCCTCCGTCGAGCAGGTGGGTGGCGAAGCTGTGCCGCAGCGTGTGAGGCGAGACGCGGTCGGCCAGATCCACCCGTTCGGCGTGGCCGGTGATCAGCTTCCACGCCCCCTGCCGCGTCAGCCGTCCGCCCCGGGCGTTGACGAACACCGCCGGGCCGCGCGGCGAGGTGGCGGGGCGCCCCTGGACGAGCCAGGCGTCCAGCGCGTCGGCGGCCAGCTCGCCGTAGGGCACCAGCCGGTGGGCGTCCCCCTTGCCGCGCACGGGGACCAGTCGTTCGACGGGGTCCAGGTCATCGACGTCGAGCCCCACCAGCTCCGAGATCCTGAGTCCCGCGCCGTAGAGCAGCTCGAGCATCGCCCGGTCGCGCAGCACCAGCGGTCCGGCACCCGTCGGCGCGGCGAGCAGCCGCTCCACCTCGGCGACCGACAGGGCCTTCGGCAGCGAGCGGGCGGCCCGGGGCGTGCCCAGCGCGGCGCTCGGGTCGGTGGGGGCGAGCCCGTCCTGGGCCAGGAACCGGTGGTAGCCGCGGACCGCGACCACCAGCCGGGCGAGCGAGCTCGGCGCGTAGGGACGACCGGTGCTCGAGGTCCGGGCCCGGAGCCACGCGACGTAGGTCTCGAGGTCCTCGGGCGCGACCTCGGCGGGGTCGGTGATGCCGACCTCGGCCAGGTAGGCGGCGTAGAGGTCGAGGTCGCGCCGGTAGGCGGCCAGGGTGTTGTCGGACAGCCCCCGCTCGACCACGAGGTGGGCGAGGTAGCCGTCGAGGTGGGCCAGGGGCGCGACGGTGTCGGCCGTGCTGCCGGCTGCGCTCACGCCCGGCGGCGGAGGTGGGCCAACTGCAGCCCGATCACGGTCTTGGCGTCGGTGATCTCCCCGTCCCGGACGGCCTGCACGGCGTCGTCGAGGTCGAGGGACACCACCTCGAGGTGGCGCTCCTCTGCCGAGGCCTCGAAGTCCGCGGGGGGGTCCGCCGGCTGCAACTCGCGGCCGAGGTAGAGGTGGGTGCGCTCGTCGGTCCAGCCGGCGGAGTTCCAGAACGTCGTCAGCGGTTCCAGGGTGCCCGCGCGCATCCCGAGCTCCTCGATGAGCTCGCGCTGGGCGGTGTCGGCCGGGTCCTCCTCCC
Organism: Nitriliruptoraceae bacterium; assembly: GCA_003554005.1. Lineage (GTDB taxonomy): Bacteria > Actinomycetota > Nitriliruptoria > Nitriliruptorales > Nitriliruptoraceae > T1Sed10-7. Next base: position 10,560 of record PWEU01000033.1, on the reverse strand, counting down.
CCGCCACGTCCATCAGCCCGGCCGGCAGCTCGATCAGGAGCCGGCCGATGGGCTGGCGGTACTGGTGCAGCAGGAGCACCCGACCCTCGGGGGTGATCGGGACCACGCCCACCGCGACGGGCCGTTCCACGACCTCGCGCTCCACCTCGGCGCCGTCGGGGGTGCGCACCCGGTCGACCCGCACGGTGGAGAAGCCGCGATAAGCCTCGCGGGATCCGAGGGTCTCGAACCAGGCGCCGGTCACGACCCGACCTCTGCGGCCGTGGTCTCGGGCAGGGTGATCCGCGTCGCCCCCGCCAGCTCCCCGTAGGTCGGCTCGTCCAGCTCCACGGGCAGCTGCCCAGAGGCTTCGCGGCGGTGCTGGAGGCCGGCGCGCACGAACCCGGCGAACAGCGGGTGCGGACGGTTCGGCCGGGACTTGAGCTCCGGGTGGGCCTGGGTCGCGACGAAGAAGGGATGGCCGGGGAGCTCCAGGAACTCCACCAGGCGCTCGTCGGGCGAGAGCCCGGACAAGCGCAGCCCCGCCTCCTCCAGCACGCTCCGGTAGCGGTTGTTCACCTCGTAGCGGTGGCGGTGCCGTTCGTAGATCACCGGCTCGTCGGCGTAGAGGGCGCGGACCAGCGACCCCTCGGCGAGTCGGGCCGCGTAGGTCCCCAGCCGCATCGTGCCGCCCTTGGCCGTGACCTCCCGCTGGTCGGGCATCAGGTCGATCACCGGGTGGGGCGAGTGCGCGTCGAACTCCGAGGAGTGCGCGCCTTCCAGCCCGGCGACGCCGCGGGCGAACTCGATCACCGCCGACTGGAGCCCGAGACAGAGCCCGAGGAAGGGCACCTCGTGCTGTCGGGCCCACCGGATCGCGGCGATCTTGCCCTCCACGCCACGGATGCCGAAGCCACCCGGGACCAGCACCCCGTCCACACCCGACAGCAGCCGGGCGACGCGCTGGTCGACCTCCTCGTCGCTGGCGCCGAGCGTCGGGGCGAGGTCGTCGGAGGCGATCCAGCGCAGTTCCACCTCGACGCCATGGGCCAGACCACTGTGGCGCAGCGCCTCCACCACCGACAGGTAGGCGTCGGGCAGGTCCACGTACTTGCCGACGATAGCGACCGAGACCTGGTCGCGGGCGGACTGCACCCGGTGCACCAGCGACTCCCACTCAGTGAGGTCCGGCTCGACCTCGGGAAGGCGCAGCCGACGGACCACCACCTCGTCGAGGCCCTCGTCGCGCAGCAGCAGCGGCACCTGGTAGAGCGACGGCGCGTCCACCGCAGCGATCACCGCCTCGAGGTCGACGTCGCACTGCATGGCGACCTTGCGGCGCAGGTCCTCGTCCAGCGGCCGGTCGGCGCGCAGGACCAGCACGTCGGGCTGGATACCGATCGACCGCAGCTCGCGCACCGAGTGCTGGGCGGGCTTGGTCTTCAGCTCGCCTGACGCCGCGATGAAGGGGACCAGGGCACAGTGGAGGTAGAGCAGGTTGTCGCGGCCGACCTCGGCGCGGAACTGCCGGATCGCCTCGAGGAAGGGCAGCCCCTCGATGTCACCGACGGTGCCACCGACCTCCACGATCACGACGTCGACGTCCGCGTCCTCGGCCACGGCCCGGATCCGCTGCTTGATCTCGTCGGTGATGTGAGGGATCACCTGCACGGTCTTGCCGAGGTAGTCGCCGCGCCGCTCCTGTTCGATCACCGACAGCCAGATCTGCCCTGACGACACCGAGGAGCTCCGCAACAGGTTCTCGTCGATGAACCGCTCGTAGTGCCCGAGGGCGAGGTCGGTCTCCCCACCGTCCTCGGTGACGAACACCTCGCCGTGCTCGAAGGGGTTCATCGTGCCGGGATCGACGTTGAGGTAGGGGTCGAGCTTCTGCAGGGTGACCTTCAAGCCGCGGGCTTTGAGCAGCCGTCCGAGCGAGGCGGCGGTGATGCCCTTGCCCAGTGCCGAGGAGACCCCTCCCGTGACGAAGATGTAGCGCACCTGATCTGCGACCGACACGAACGCTCCTTCGCATGCTGCCAGGACCGCCGTGCGCGGTCCGTCCGACCGTAGCGGGCGAGCCCGCAGCGACCAACGTCCCTCGGCAGGGGCCGTCACCCGGCGCGGCGGGCCCTGGCGGTGCCCAGCAGTTCCCGGGCGTGCTCCCGCCCGGCGTCGGCGTCGGGATCGCCACCGAGCATGCGGGCCAGTTCGCCGACCCGGTGGTCCTCGGCGACGCGCCGGGCGGTGGTGACCGTGCGCCCTCCGGACAGGCCCTTCTCGACGACATGGTGCACGTCCGCGAAGGCCGCGAGCTGGGCGAGGTGGGTGACACAGAGCACCTGCCGACCGCGGTCGCCGGCCGCCAGCCGGGCGAGCTTCTCCCCCACCTTCAGCGCAGTGGCGCCCCCGATCCCGGCATCGACCTCGTCGAACACCAGCACCGACGCCTCGTCCACGTCGGCCAGCGCCACCTCGATGGCCAGGGCGACCCGGGACCGCTCCCCGCCGGAGGCGGCCTGGGCCAGTGCCAGCGGGGGCTCGCCCGGGTTGGGCGCGAGCAGGAAGGTGATCTGGTCGGTGCCGTGGGCGGCGGGGAACGCATCGGGGAGGGTCTCCACCGCCACGGTGAAGCGCGCGTGGGGCATGCCGAGGTCGGCGAGGTGACCGTCGACGACGGTGGCCAGCTGTTCGGCCGCGGTGCGACGACCACGGTGGACCGCGGCCGCGGCGGCGGTCACGGCCTCGGACGCCGCCTCCAGCTGACCGGTGAGCTGGCCCGCGTCGACCTCGTCGGCCTCCAGCGCCGTCAGCCGAGTGCGGGCCTGGTCGGCGTAGGCGAGCACCGCGGCGATGTCGTCGCCGTACTTGCGGGTCAGCCCTGACAGCAGATGCTGGCGCTCCTGGAGCTCGGCCAGGGCGGCCGGGTCGACGTCGATCGACTCGCCGTAGTCGCGGACGTCGACCGCGAGCGCGGTCAACTCCTCGGCCAGGGCCACGGCCCGGTCGGTCAACGCCAGCAACGCCGGGTCGTCGACCCGGAGCCGGCGCAGCGCCGCGACGGCGATCCCGACCGGCTCCCCCGCACCCTCCGACCCCAGCGCCGCGCCGGCGGTGATCGCCGCCTGCTGCAGCTGTTCGGCGTGGGCGAGGCGTTCGATCGCGGCGCCGAGCTCGGCGTCGACGACCGGGTCGAGGCCGGCACGGTCGATCTCCGCCACCTCGAACCGCAGCCGATCGAGCTCCCTCGCCCGCTCGCGCGCGTCCTGCTGGAGACGCTCGGCCCGCTCGGACAGCTCCCGCCAGCGGGTGTGGGCCTGTCGGTAGGTGGCCAGGGCCCGGGCATGGGGGGCACCGGCGTACCGGTCGAGCAGGTCGCGCTGGACCTCGGCCCGGGCGAGCCGCACGTGCTCGTGCTGGGCGTGGACCTCGACGTGCGCGCCGAGCACCTCGGCGAGGGCACCGACCGGGACGGGCCGGCCGTCGAGGCGGGCACGGGACCGGCCGTCAGCGGGCACCTCCCGGGCCACGATCAGCGGATCGTCGCTGACCGCGAGATGTTCGTCAGCCTCACGGGGACGGGGGGTGACCACAGCGTCGACGCTGGCGGCGGGCGCACCGGCCCGGACCAGCGAGGTGTCCGCCCGGGACCCCAGCAGCAGCTGCAGGGCGGTGACCAGCATGGTCTTGCCGGCCCCGGTCTCCCCCGTCACCACGGTCAGGCCGGGGGCCAGCACGAGGTGGGCGTCCTCGATGACGCCCAGCCCTCGGATGTGCAGCTCTTCGATCACGGCGGCACTGTAGCCGGGCCCGGCTACGGGCCCTCCGGGCGAGGGTCGGGGCTGTGGATGACGCTCAGCGCAATCCGAACTTGCGACGCACGAGCGTCGGGAAGTCGATCAGGCCCACCCGGGCCAGCAGGACGGGACGTCCCCCTCCGACCACGGTGACCGTAGCGCCCGGCTCCAGCGCGACCGGATCGCGACCATCGCAGGAGGCGAGCCCCGAAGCCTGACCGTCGAGCAGCTCGACCCGGACGACCTCCTCGGGTCCGGCCACCACGGTGCGGTCGAACAGGCTGTGGGGCGCGACCGGGACCACCAGGGTGGCGGCCACCCGGGGCGAGACGATGGGGCCGCCGGCGGACAGGGCGTAGGCGGTCGAGCCGGTGGCGGTGGCCAGCAGCAGCGCGTCGGCGGGCACCCGGGCGAAGAAGGTCCCGTCGAAGTAGACGTCCACGAGCAGCAGCCGCTGCCGCACGGTCTTCTCGACGGCGACCTCGTTCAACGCCCAGTCCGTGGCCAGGTGCTCGCCATCGGCGTCGTGGACCTCCATGGTGAGGGTGTCCCGCTCCTCGATGCGGTACTCCCCCGCCGCCACGGCGCGCAGGACCGGGCCGAGGTCGTGGCGCTCCACCTCGGCGAGGAACCCCAGCCGTCCGAGGTTCACCCCGAGCACGGGGACGCCGGCATCCCGGCACAGGTGGGCGGCACGCAGGAAGGTGCCGTCGCCACCGAGCGAGATGGCCAGCTCGATGTCCGAGGCGAACACGCTGGGCTCGACCACCTCGGCGTGGTGCACGAGGTCGCCGGGGAACGCGTTGCCGGAGGGCTCCCCACCGACGGTGGCCACCACCTCGACGTCGAGCTCCGCCAGGGTCCGTGCCGCCTCGGCCGCGACCTCCCTGGAGGCGGGCCGTCCCGCGTGGACCACCAGTCCGACCTTCACGAGTGCCTCCCGGTCGCGGTCGTCGTGCCTGCGCCCCGCCGTCGGGCGATGCCCTCCTCCACCGCAGCAGCGAGGAGGGGCTCGGGATCGCCCGCCATCTGGGTCGGCCGCAGGTGTAGCAGGAACTCCACGTTGCCTTTCGATCCGAGCAGCGGCGAGACGGTGGCACCGGCGACCTCCCAGCCCGCCGTGCGACCGGCGGCCGCGACCCGATGCAGCGCGCGTCGCCACACCTGCGGGTCACGCACGATGCCGCCCTCGCCGACGTCGCCGCGCTCGGCCTCGAACTGCGGCTTGACCAGCACCACCGCCTCGGCGTCGCTGGCCAGCAGGCCCCTGAGGTCCGGCAGCACCAGCGCGAGCGAGATGAAGGAGAGATCCGCCACCAGCAACGTGGGCGGCGGTGGCGGGATGTCCTCGGGCGTGAGCGACCGGACGTTGGTGCGCTCCCGTACCACGACCCTCGCATCGGTCCGGATCGACTCGTGCACCTGGCCGTAGCCGACGTCGTAGGCCAACACGCGCACCGCCCCCCGCTGCAGCAGGCAGTCGGTGAAGCCCCCGGTCGAGACCCCGGCGTCCAGTGCATGCCGACCGCCGGCGTCGACACCGAAGACGTCGAGGGCGCGGGCGAGCTTCTCCCCACCCCGTGACACGTAGGCGCGCGGCGGGGCGGTGACCACCAGGTCCTGGTCGGCCGTGACCTGGGTCGCCGCCTTGAACGCCGGCGCCCCGTCGATCGTCACGAGGCCACCGGCGATCGCCTCCTGGGCGGCGGTACGGCTCTCGACCAACCGCCGTCGCACGAGCTCGGCATCCAGCCGTCGACGGTCCGTCGCCAGGATCAGACCTCGTCGAGCGCCGCGAGCTCCGCGGCGATCGTGGCGTTGACGCGTTCGAGCACCGCGACGTGGTCAGCGACGGGCAGCTCGTCCAACCCTTCCAACTCGGCGGCGACCGCCGAGGTCGGGTCGGACGAGCGCTCGTCAGGGGTGTCCGGGTGACCCGAGGCAGACATCAGCTCTCGGGCGGCTTCGGCGCCGGCGAGGTCGGCGAGGTCGGCGTGGCCGGCGAGGTCGGCGTGGCCGGAGAGGTCGGCGAGGTCGGCGTGGCCGGCGAGGTCGGCGTAGTCGGCGTGGCCGGCGAGGTCGGCGTGGCCTTCTTGGCCGGCGAGGTCGGCGTGGCCGGCGTGGCCTTCTTGGCCGGCGCCTTCTTCGCGGTCTTCTTGGCGGTGGTCTTCTTGGCGGTCGCCTTCTTGGCGGTCGCCTTCTTGGCGGTCGCCTTCTTGGCGGTCTTCTTGGCGGTGGTCTTCTTGGCGGTCGCCTTCTTCGCGGTCGCCTTCTTGGCGGTCGCCTTCTTCGCGGTCGCCTTCTTCGCGGTCGCCTTCTTCGCGGTCGCCTTCTTCGCCGGGGCCTTCTTCGCCGGGGCCTTCTTCGCCGACGGCACGGGGGCATCACCACCGCCGAGACGCTGGACCTCACGCTTGAGGTCGGCCACCTGCTTCTGCAGTCGCTCGACCTCGTCGCCGGTCACGAGACCCATCGAATGCACGACCTTCGACGTCTCGTTCTTCACCAGCGACGAGATGGCCTCCCGGTTCTGCTTCTGGCGCTCGACGAGCTCCTCCACCAACTCGCCCACCTGATCGCCGGCCGCCTCGCCGGACTTCACCAGCTGCTTGACGATCTGCTCGGCCTTCGAACGGGTCAGCTCGGTCAGCCCCGAGGCTGCATCGAGGTAACGCTGGACTGCAGAGTTCACGGCACCCTCCCATATGGCTTGTCTAGGCCGGACTGTAGTCGTCTTCTCCACCGGCGCGCGCCATGATGCCCTCCTGACGGCGCCTGTGGAGAGGCTGGTAGCGTCAGCGCGCCGCCATCGGCGCGGCGGCCGACACGACCAGGAGCCAGGCAAGATGGCGACAGAGGACCAGGTCGAGCAGATCCTGGTCCAGCTGCTACAGAAGCTCGGCCAGGGGGACGACACCACCCGGGCGATGCTGCCATCGCACCGCACGATCGAGGCGCGCTGCCCCGATCTCGACCTCGTCCGGTACGCGACCTGGCGTCGGGGCAACCTCGAGCTGGTGGAGGGCCCACCGCTGCGACGGCCCGACATCCGCATCAGCGTGCACTCCGACGACCTGCTGCAGATCGCCTCGGGCGAGTTGCCGTTCTCACGCGCCCTGAGCTCCAACCGACTCCGCCTCGACGCGTCGATGGCCGACCTGATCCGGCTCCGCGCCGTGCTCTGATCGACCGCGCCGTGCTGTGATCGACCGCGCCGACCTGCGGAGCCGACCCGAGCCCGAGGTCCGCACCGCCAAGGAGACCAGCACCACCCATGCTGCCGATCGGTGACGTCACCCCGACCAGCCGGCGCGCCGTCGTGCTGTGGGCGCTGACGCTGGCCAACCTCGCCGTGTTCCTGCTCGTCCAACTCCCCGTCGAGGGGTGCGCGGAGCTCCAGCTGGTCTACCGCTACGCGGCCATCCCCCGGGAGCTGACGACCTTCGCACCACTGTCGCCCTCGGAGCTCGAGTCACTGCTGGGTGAGTGCGCCGCCGGCGCGCCGGCGAAGAACGTGCCGCTGTCGCTGGTCACCTCGCTGTTCCTCCATGGCAGCCTCGGTCACCTGCTCGGCAACCTGCTCTACCTCGTGGTGTTCGGCAACAACATCGAGGACCGACTGGGGCACACCCGTTTCGTCATCTTCTACGCCACCGGTGGCGCGGCGGCCACGCTCGCCTACACCGCCCTGCAGCCCGACTCGATCGTGCCCATGATCGGCGCCAGTGGCGCGATCGCCGCGGTGCTCGGGGCCTACGTGATCCTGCACCCTCGGGCCAGGATCCTGACGGTGGTGCCCTTCCCCCTCTACCTCGTCGCCCTCATCCTGCCCGGCATCCGGCTGGTGCGGTGGCTGGTGATCGTCGCCCTGGTGACGATGCCGGCGTGGCTGCTGCTCGGCGTGTGGTTCGTGCTCCAGTTCGACGCCAGCCAGACCCCCACCAGCGACCAGATCGCCTACGAGGCCCACGTGGCCGGATTCGTCGCCGGCATCGTGCTGCTGGTGGTGATGGACTCGTGGCGGTCGCGGCACGGCCGCACGCCCTTCCACGAGCCCCGTCGGCGGGGGCGTCCGCCGCTGGCGTAGGCTCCCGTGGCCGTCGGGGCGGCCGTCACCACCCGGAGACCACCCACCCAGAACGCGCCGCCGACCCGCCGACCCGCCGAACCGCCGACCCGCCGAACCGCCGACCCGCCGAACCGCCGAGCCGCCGACCCGCCCGCCGCCGAGCCGCCGAGCCGCCGACCCGCCGAGGAGCCGTCGTCCCCGTGACCTCACCGTCCGCGCTACCGGTCCTCGGCTGGAAGGAGCACGTGCTGCTGCCGGAGTGGGATCTCGCGCTCCGGGCGAAGCTGGACACCGGTGCCCGTTCCAGCGCCCTGCACGTCACGGAGATGACGGAGCTCGGCGAGCACGTCGATCGCTCCACCGGACGTACCCTGCAGATGGTGCGGTTCGACGTCGTCCTCGGGACCCGCAAGGCACCGGTGCACCACGAGGTGGAGGCCCCGATCGTCGCCCACAAGCGGGTCCGCGACACCGGCGCCCGGGCCGAGAACCGCCCCGTCGTGCGGACCCGCATCCTCTGCGGTCCCCTCGACGTGACCGCCGACGTCACCCTGACCGACCGCACCGGTATGAACTTCCGGATGCTGCTGGGGCGACTGACCCTCGAGCGCCGCTGCCTCGTCGATCCGGCTCACGGGTACCTGCTGACCGAGCCTCCACGCCGGGCACGACGGTGACCGGGGGGCCGATCACCGTGGCCGGGGTCACGATCGAACCCGGTGAGCGACGGGACCTCGCGCCGTTGGCTTCCGAGTCCTACACCGGGGACCGGGCCACGCTGCCGATGGCGGTGATCAACGGCGCCGAGGACGGCCCCCGGGTCTTCGTCACCGCCGCGATCCATGGCGACGAGCTCAACGGCATCGAGGTGTGTCGCCGGCTGCTCGACATCCTCGAGCCGGCGGCGTTGCGCGGATCGATCGTGGTCGTGCCCATCGTCAACGTGCTCGGCGTGCAGTTCGGCTCGCGCTCCCTCCCCGATCGCCGGGACCTGAACCGCTCCTTCCCCGGTTCCCACGGCGGGTCCATGGCCGCGAGGATCGCCCGGTTGGTCACCGAGGAGGTGATCACCGGCAGCGACGCCGGCATCGACCTGCACACCGCCGCCAACCACCGCACCAACGTGCCCCAGGTCCGTATCGCCGACGACGAGCGGGCACTGGAGCTCGCAGTGACCTTCGGGGCGCCCTTCGTGATGCGCGCACCGCTGCGCCCCGGCTCGCTGCGCGCCGTGGCCCTCGACCTCGGCGTGCCGGTCTTGACCTTCGAGGGCGGCCAACCCCTGCGGTTCGACGAGGATGCGATCGACGTCGCCCTCAGGGGCATCCTCCGGGTCCTCGCCCGGCTCGACATGGTGGACGACGCCCCCGAGCCAGCCACCGCAGAATCCATGGTGCTGGAGGCATCGAGGTGGCTGCGGGCCGAACGAGGAGGTGTGCTGGAGCTCCACGTGGCCGCTGGCGACCTGGTGCACGCCGGACAACCGCTGTGGACCACCACCACCCCGCTGGGCGCCGAGCGGGCCAGCATCGCCGCCGACACCGAAGGCTACGTGATCGGCGCCACCACCCTGCCGCTGGTGCAGCCGGGGCAGGCCGTGCTCCACGTCGCGCTCCCGGGGGAGACGATCCCGGCCGAGGACGACCCCACCGACGAGGAGGACGAGGACGACCCCGACATCCCCGACGCCGACGACTGAGACGACTAGGACGACGCGGACGACGCGGACGACCCGGACGACGCGGACGACGCGGACGACGCGGACGACGCGGACGACGCGGACGACGCGGACGACGCGGACGACTAGCGTGAGCCGACACCCGGAGCAAAGGCAGCGAGGTGACGGTCAGCAGCGACGACGGACCCCACGACGCACCACCGGTCCTCACCCACGACGACGGGGTGATCGCGATCGACACCCTGACGGCCGGCATGACCGACGTCACGGCCGGGTATCTGATCGACGCACCGCGTCCGGCCCTGATCGAGTGTGGACCGGCGTTGACGATCGGCTCGGTCCTGCAAGGGCTGGCAGCGCTCGGGCTGGGACCCTCGGACCTCGCCTACCTGGTGCTGACCCACATCCACCTCGACCACGCGGGTGGGGCGGGTGACGTCGCGGCGGCGTTCCCGAACGCGACGGTGGTCGTCTCCGAGCACGGCGCCCGTCACCTCGCCGAGCCCGACCGACTCAACGCCTCCTCCGCCCGGGTCTACGGGCCGCTGTTCGACACCGTCTACGGCGCCTGCACCCCGGTCCCCGCGCAGCGGCTGCGTAGCGTCGCGGACCGCGACGAACTCGACCTCGGGGAGGGGCGGGTCCTCGAGCTCCTGCACACCCCCGGGCACGCCAAACACCCCCTCGGCGTCGTCGATCCGGACATCGGTGCGGTGTTCTCCGGCGACTCGGTCGGGGTACAGCTGCCAGGGATGACCGAGCTGCGTCCCGCCACCCCGCCGCCGGAGTTCCATCTCGACGCCGCCCTGCGGTCCCTGGACCGCTATCGCGAACGCTCGCCCCGACGTATCTACCTCGCCCACTACGGCCCGGTCGAGCCGGCCGATGCCGTCCTGGATGAGGCCGAGGAGCAGCTCAGGCGATGGGTCGAGGTGGCGGAGCAGGCCCGGGACGAGGCCCACACACTCGGCCTGTCCGGTACCCACGAGCTCGACCACGTAGCCGAGACGCTCCAGCACCGGTTCCACGCCCGGCAT